>NZ_JBJUDF010000167.1:0-38540 GCF_046067725.1 Planktothrix sp. | reverse complement strand
TAGAAGATTATAACCAAAGCTTGCAATTAAATCCGAATTATGCTGAAGCTTACAATAATCGCGGTAATGCTTATTATAAATTAGGAGAATATGAAAAAGCGATCGCCGATTATAATTCCTGTCTCGCCCTCAATCCTAATTTACCCGGAGTTGCCCATAATCGAGATGTTGTGCAAGGAGTTTGGGATGAAAAACGCCGTCAGGAACAGATGGAAACGGAAATAAAACGTCAGGAAGAAGAAAAACGCCGTCAGGAACAGATGGAAATGGAAATAAAACGTCAGGAAGAAGAAGAAAAACGCCTTCAAGAAAGAGAATTTAAATTTGATGTGATTACGGTCAACGTACTAGGAAAGGAAACCAAACTAGAACACTGTCGGGCTGAATTTTTCAAAGAAGATTTAGGCAATAATATCAGCTTAGAAATGATATCCATTCCTGGGGGAACTTTTATGATGGGTGTGGCTCAAAATGAAGCTAGTGCAAGTAGTGATGAATATCCCCAACATCTGGTTAATATTGCTGCATTTTCTATGGCAAAATATCCCATTACCCAAGCTCAATGGGAAGCCATTATGGGGAATAATCCTTCTAGTTTTAAAGGCGCAAATCGACCCGTTGAGAATGTAACCTGGCACGAAGCGCAAGAATTTTGTCAGCGACTTTCCCAAAAAACAGGCAAAACCTATCGTTTACCATCTGAGGCAGAATGGGAATATGCTTGTCGCGCGGGAACAACAACACCTTTCCATTTTGGCGAAACCATTACAGTCGATTTAGCGAATTACGACGCGAAATATAGGTACGCTTCCGCCCCCACAGGAACCTATCGTCAACAAACCACCGATGTCGGTAGTTTCCCTCCAAATGCCTTTGGTTTGTACGATATGCACGGTAACGTTTGGGAATGGTGCGCTGACCCTTGGCATGAAAATTATGATGGTGCGCCCACTGATGGTAGCGTTTGGGAGTGGGGCGGAAATACTCAATACCGGGTGATACGCGGTGGTTCGTGGGTCAGCGATCCCGGGAATTGCCGCTGTGCCTTTCGTATCAGGATCGAGCCGGACGGTCGCTACAGGAACTTCGGTTTTCGTGTTGTTTCCTTCCGCCTGCGTGGACTCTGTAACCCTTTTACCGAGAAATCGGGTTTCTGCCTTAATCTTTCCTGCATAAAAAGATAACTGAAGAAACCCCGTTTCTGAGCCGCCATAGTTGTATCGAGAAACCCGGTTTCTAGCTTAACTTTTCCTGCATAATACAAAGATAGCTGAGAAAATCTGGTTTCTGAATCTACAATTTTAAGGTCAAAATATGGCAGTTGAATATGATTTAGTGGTCATTGGTGGAGGTTCTGGGGGTTTAGTGGTTGCCAGTGCTGCAGCACAATTAAAAGCCAAAGTTGCTTTAATAGAACGCGATCGCTTAGGGGGGGATTGTTTATGGTTTGGTTGTGTTCCTAGTAAGTCTTTAATTCACGCTTCTAGGGTAGCTTATGAAGTTAAAAATGCAGCTAAATTTGGAATTTATATTGATAATTATAACATTAATTTTGCTCAAGCCGCAAGTCATGTTCAACAAGTTATTGCAACAATTCAACCCCATGATTCTCCTGAACGATTTCAATCTTTAGGGGTTGAGGTTCTTTTTGGAGAAGGTCAATTTTTAGACCCAAAAACCTTTAGCATTAACGGACGGAAACTAACCGCTAGAGCTTTTGTCATTGCGACAGGTTCCCGTCCAGCTATTCCTAATATTCCAGGGTTAAATGAAGCGGGTTTTCTGACGAATGAACAGGTCTTTTCTATACAAAATCGACCAGAATCTTTAGTAATTTTAGGTGCAGGGCCAATCGGTTGTGAACTCGGACAAGCTTTTTCGCGGTTAGGGTCAAAAGTAACAATTTTATCGAGTCGGAATCAAATTTTACCGAAAGAAGATCCCGAAGCAGCACAGGTGGTTCAAGATCAATTATTATCCGAAAATATTATTATTTTAAATCATACCAAAGCCGAACGAGTTGAAATCGAAAATGGCAAAAAGAAAATTATTTTAGGAAGCCATAACATTTTAGCTGATGAAATTTTAGTTGCGGTGGGGCGAGTTCCCAATATTGAATCCTTGAATTTAGAAGCCGCAGGTGTTAGTATCAATCAGTTAGGGATTAAAGTTAATCATAAACTGCAAACAACCAATCCGTGTATTTACGCTTGCGGAGATGTGATTGGGGGTTATCAATTTACCCATGTTGCAAGTTATGAAGCCGTTGTGGTGTTAACAAATACCCTATTTTTTCCCATTAGTAAAGTAAACTATCGAGTTATACCTTGGGCTACATTTACTGATCCTGAATTAGCAAGAGTGGGGTTAACAGAACAGCAAGCAAAAGAACAATATGGAGAGGATGTTTATGTTTTAAAACAACCCTTTGCGAGTGTTGATCGTGCCCTAGCAGAAGCAAAACCCCAGGGATTTGCTAAAATTATTACTAGAGGTAATGGAGAAATTTTAGGTGCTCATCTCGTGGGTTCATCGGCTGGAGAGTTAATTCATGAAATTGTTTTAGCAATGTCTCATCGTTTAAAGGTTTCTGCTTTGACAGGAATTCATATTTATCCGACTTTATCAGAAGTCAATAGTAAGGCAGCATTATTATTAAAAAAACAACAATATGCGAGTAATAAATGGCAACAAACTATTTTAGAACGGTTTTTTAATTGGAGGCGATCGCTGTAATCAAAGCTTATGAAAATCCTAACTTTAAATATTCGCTATGATAAACCCGACCTCGGTAACAATGACTGGAAATTTCGCCGTTATGCAATTGTAAAACTGATTCAAAAGTATAACCCAGATATCATTGCAACTCAGGAAGGAAAAGCGCACCAACTCCTAGATTTACATCGATTATTACCCGATTATCAAAGTCTTGGGACGGATAAAATCGGAAATGGAACAGGAGAACATTGTGCAATTTTCTATCATTCCCAACGGTTTTATTGTGCAAAATCCCAGAATTTTTGGTTAAGCAAAACACCCCATTTAGTCGGTAGTCTGAGTACGGAATGGGGCAATAAAACACCTCAAATTGTCACGGGTGGGGATTTTATCTCTAGGGAAACTCAACAACAAATCACAGTTTTCAATACCCATTTAGACTACTACAGCGAACAAGCTCGAAAATTAAGTATCCCTTTAATTCAAAAATACTTGAGTCAAGTTGACCCACAACAGTCTTTATTAATCTTATTGGGAGATTTTAATGCTCTACCTAATAGCGAAGAACGCCAAGAATTATTAAAACCCCTTTATAATCAAATTAAATTGTTAGATTCTTTATCAAATTTACCTTTAACAAGTCAACAAACTTTCCATGATTTTACAGGTCAAGGGATGGCTGCTGTTGATACGATTTATTATGATTCTCGAATGCTATTAAAATCAATTAGTGTTGATCAAAAACAAATTGAAGGAATTTGGCCCTCAGATCATTTTCCAGTGATTGCAGAATTTAATTAATTTACTTTCACTGATTTTCAGGGATTTATTAACCTATTACTTGACTTCTTATATAACCAGTAAGGGCGAGGTTTTCTCGCCCCCTACGATGGGCGGTAATTGGTATATAAGATTTCAACTTTCTATTTCTTATTGTCCTAAATATCCCCTTGGTGTAATCATCCAATTTTCATAAATATCTGTACTTTGATTTCCAATAATTACGGTTGTTAACATATCCACATGATCAGGATTAAACTGTTCTAAAGTGGTTAAGGTAATTTCCTCATCAACACGATAGGCAGAACGAACCATTGCCACAGGAGTATGACCCGAACGAGCATCTAAAAAAATCCGTTTAGCCGTGTATAATTGCTCTGTACGAGTGCGCGATCGCGGATTATATAAAATACAAACAAAATCTGCCTGGGCGGCGGCTTTTAATCGGTTTTGAATCACCTCCCAAGGGGTTAATAAATCACTCAAACTAATCGCGCAAAAATCGTGCATTAAGGGAGCACCCACCCGACTGGCTGCCGCCTGTAGGGCACTAATCCCCGGAAACACTTGCACCGCAGGAGTTTTGCCATCCCACCCCCTAGCGCGTAACTGTTCAAACACTAACCCCGCCATCCCATAAATGCCACAGTCCCCCGACGATACCACCGCCACCGTTAACCCCCATTGAGCTAAATCAATCGCGCGTTCTCCCCGTTGACGTTCTTGGGTAATGGGATAAGATTCAACCATCTGACCAGGACGTAATAACGGTTTAATTAAATCCAAATATAAAGAATAGCCAATCACTACATCCGCCTGAACAATGGCCGTTTGAGCCGCCGGGGTGATTTGATCCAGTTCCCCAGGGCCAGTTCCCACTAAAAACAGATGTCCTGTGCGTCCGGTATATTCCTGTTCAGCTTGGGCAATGGCCACCGTTACGGCTTGTCCGATACGGTTGGAAGTTGAAGCGGTGGGTAAAGGATCTCGGTAAATTTGCTTAGAAACCCATAACGTTTTTACTCCAGCAGCTTGTAAGGCAGCCGCTTCAGCCACACTGGGAGTTCCCACTTCAGCTTCAACAACCTGAGACGGGTTAGGAACTTCCCTCACCCGCAAAACTTCCGGGGAAAAGGTGCGTAACGGCCAATTCCGGTCTTGACACAATTCGACTAACCCCGGTTCATCCGCCTTAATATCCAGGGTAGCAATTCCGGCGATCGCTGCTTCTGCTAAATGATACTGTTTTAAAACCTGTTGAATGGCTGTTTCAATCAATGTTCGAGGGGTGTTGCGTTCACAACCTACACCCACCCATAAGACCCTGGGGAACCATTGAACTTGAGTTATATCCGATACTCGACGTTGAGAAGTAATACAGATGTGAAATTTCGCCTCTGGATTGGGGTTAAAATCAAAGGGATGATCGGCGGGTAAAGCTGTTTTCCACAAGCTAGAACCCGCATCCTGAGAAACCTGAACCCGTTCTCCTCTGGCGACGGCTGCACTCACCTCCGTCCAGTCACCCGCACCCCGTCGCCAACCGAAGGGAACTCCTAATAAATCTACCCCTAATAATCCTAAAGCGTTAGACGCGCCTGTAATAATCGGGGTTGCGTTTAATTGTCGAGCGACTAAGCGAGTCAGTTGATCACCTCCGCCTTGATGTCCACTACATAAACTGATCACAAATTTTCCGGTTTGATCCCACACAACAACCGCAGGATCACTGAATTTATGTTGTAATAAAGGAGCTATTAATCGCACCACAGCACCGCAGGCTAAACCAAAAATCAATCCTCGATGACTTGACCACAGCGTTGCTAAGTGGTCTGAAAGAGAACCGTTATAAACCTGTGTTCCGGGTAATGGCTGGAGGGTATGGGGTATCCACAAAATCGCATTTAAACGTTGACACAGGGGTTGAAGTTGTTGTACAGCTTGGGGGGTGGTGGCAATGGCAGCGATGGGTTGAAACGATTGAAATTGTGAAAAATTCATTTTCTGAAATGGCAATAATAGATTAGAATAAAGAACTTGTTTCTTTTTGATTGTAAATTGGGAAGACTGCTATTGATTCAAAAAATTTTGAACAGGGGTCACGGGTTAAACAGGGTAAACCCTGTGTTCAAATTATCAATTTTTATTGAATGTAAAAAGGCGGAGCATCTGTAATGGATCAAAAGACAGAATTATTATTAAAATTAGATATTTTTAGAGATTTTTATACAGAAGAAGTTGAACTAATTAGTGAATATTTTTCGATTCACAAGTTCTTTGATTTACAAGTGATTCTGCCGAAAACTAGCCAAGATTCCTGTTTTGGAATTATTTTAACAGGGGAAGTAAGTGTGATTGGAGATCAAATTGAAAATAGCAGTCGCACCCAAGGAGATCTTTTAGGAGAAATGTCATTTGTCCAAGGTCGTCAAGCGGATTTTATTGCCGCTAGTGATGGAGCGATTGCTATTATGACCTTTGATGATATCGAAAAGTTAAAATTTCAACAACCTCATTTAGCGGTGAAATTAATTAGCAAGGTGACTCGTAATCTCGTTAATAAATTACGCAAAAAAGTACAACAAAATACCCCAGAAATTATCGTTTTATTGGCTGATGATGATTTATTTTCTGATTTAATTAATTTAGTCAAAGATCATCTACATATTATTAAAAACTTTTCTATTTATACAACTGATAAGTTAAAAACTTTTTTGGAAAAAACCACAGATTTAACCATCAGTGAAGTGATTGAACCTAACTTCCTAATTTTAGGGGAAACAGCCATTGGTTCCAGAATTTTATTAGATCAGGTGAAAGCAATTGTTTATTTACGAAACGGAACAACGATTGAATCTAATCCTGCATCCATCGAAGCTTTAGCTCGTTTGTGTGATTTACAACAAGTTCTATTTTCAACCAATTTATTAACAGCCAATGCCGTTTTCCAATATTTAGAATAAAGGAGATTGAACAATGAAAAAGCGAGTTTTAATTTTAGGAGGTCGAGGACGAATTGGCAACAGTGTGGCTGAGGATTTAGCTCAACATACTTCGGCTGAAATTACGATTACTGGACGTAAAATTATAGGAAATCTTCCCATTAATCCCCGATTTCAGATCTTAGAATTGGATTTAGAAGATCAACAGAAATTAGAAACAGCGATCGCTAATTCTGATTTAGTGATCCACTGTGCAGGCCCATTTCATTATCGAGATACCGGGGTATTAAAAACTTGTATTCAACAAGGTGTTAATTATATTGATGTCAGCGATAATCGTGGGTTTACCCGTCGAATTTTAGAACAATCTGAAGCCGCTAAAAATGCTGGAATTACGGCAATTATTAATACGGGCATTTTCCCAGGTATTTCTAATAGCATGGTGCGTCAAGGTGTGGAACAATTCGATCACGTTGAAAAAATCCATTTAAGTTATGTGGTTGGAGGTTCAGGAGGGGCAGGAATGACCGTTATGCGAACCACATTCTTAGGGTTACAACGTCCTTTTGAAGTTTGGATAAACGGACAATGGCAAAGGATTAAACCTTATAGTGAACGAGAAATTATTGAATTTCCTCTCCCCTACGGAAAAACGGGTGTTTATTGGTTTGATATGCCAGAATGTTTCACCTTAGTTGACTCTTTTCCCGCGAAAACTGTAATTACAAAATTTGGTACAGTTCCCGATTTTTATAATTATTTAACCTGGAGTGTTGCCCATTGGTGGCCCGCGAGTTGGTTACAAAATCCGGCTGTGATTGAGTTTCTCTCCCAAGTCAGTTATCGCATGACGAATGTTACAGATATTTGGAGTGGAATCGGAGTAGCTGTTCGCTCTTGTGTCACGGGAATTAAACAAGGAAAAACTATTGATTACTGTTCAACAATTGTTCATGAAAATACCGCCACCATTGCAGGAATCGGAACCGGAACGATTGCGGAATTATGCTTAAATGGAGAACTGCAAAAACCCGGTGTTTGGCCCGTTGAACAAGTGCTTCCGACTTCCTTATTTGAAGCCGCCATGAACAACCGAGGTATTAACATTCACACCTCGTAGGGTGCGTAAGTTCCGCCCACGCACCACCCTTAAATTTATCGTAACTCTTTAAGACGATCTAACGCATCTTGATAGGATTTTTTTCGCCCTAATTTATCATAAAGTTCAGCAGCTTTTTGAAAATCTGCGATCGCTTTTTCTTTATTATTTAATTGCAAATAAGCTAAAGCTCGATTATAATAAGCATCAGCAAAACCTGGATTTAAACGAATCGCTTCGTTGTAATCTTCAATCGGATTAACAGCACGACTGACTCCAATACGAGTGGCTAAAACAGTACGAGCAATTCCTCGATTAAAATAAGCTTCAGGCGTATTCGGATTTAAGTTAATCGCTTGATTAAACGCATCAATCGCATCCCAAGGTTCATTTTGATCTAATAAAGTTAATCCTTGAAAATAAAAAGCTTGATAAGTTTGAGGATAATCGAACGAAACAGGATTAGCATCTGGCGGTTTTTCATCAATGACTAAATCCGATGATTTTAAACCCGTTTCTAATAATTTACCCATAAATAAATTAATCGGAATTGCCGCATTAAATCCTGTTTTAATCGGAGCTACATCACCGGAACTGGTTTGAGCAAAACCAAATTCTCCCTGTCCATGTAACCCCACCACCCGCGCTTCAGAATCAAAAACCGGCCCCCCACTCATGCCACTCCAAGTCACCGCTTGATAGCGTAAATTATAGCCTTCTGGACGATTTTTCGGGCGACTGGTGACTAATCCAGGGGATAATTCCGGTTCCCGTTCAACACCCGTTAATCCCCCCGTTGCTGGGTATCCATAAACATAAATTTGAGCACCAATTACCGCTTGTTCAGAATTACCTAATGTAGCAACCGGATACTGTTGAGAACTTTCAAATTGAATAATTGCTAAATCTGGTTCTTGGTCATCATTTTGTAACCGAATAATCTTCAAAACCGGATAACTTTTGCCATCAGAAGTTCGCACACTATATTCCACAGTTGGATCTTCAACAACATGATTCACCGTCAAAACCGTGTAAATATTGCCACTTTTAGCAATAATTACCCCAGAACCATCCCCTAATGGACTATTAATCTGCACAGTAATCGGTTCGGCAATTTCTGCTACCTGTTGCGCTGTTTTTGCCATCACAATGGTTGATTGACTGACAACGATAGCCGCCACCGTTCCCGTCAGCAGATAAAGAAAGGAGTCTGACGAAAATAACCTTAAACCCATAATTCAAACCCTCGATAATAAAACCACTAAATTTGTCATCATCCGTTACCCACTACCTGTTAAAAACTAGGCTGAAATTCATCAAACGGCAATTTGATCAATAGACGGAATTTCACCCAATTTTGTTCATATTTTTCTAAGTTCTATTGTAAGCTAATATCAATTGAGTGAAAACAAGACAACGCTTAAGCAGCAAAATTAATAATCGCTTGGGTTAATCCTTCTAACGTATATTCTTGAGGTTCAACATCTACCCTTCCTAATAAATTGATACAACTTTTAGACGTTTGCGGGCCAATAGAAGCAATACAAATCGAGTCTAAATAATTGAGTGGTAAAGTGTTTTCAGGGAGAGCTTGAATTAACTGATAATAATTTTTAACCGTTTTAGAACTTGCAAAGGTAATCACATCAATTTTTTGAGTTTGTAATGCCTCTAAAACCTCAGAAGAAATACGTTCAGGACAGCCTGATTCATAAGCCGCCACTTCCACAACCGTTGCGCCTTTTGCCGTTAATTCCTGAACTAAAACATCCCGTCCTCCGGTTTCTACTCTGGGGAATAAAATTCTTTTACCGTCTAAAGATTCAGGGAAATGTTCAACCAGGGAATCTGCCACAAAATCTGGGGGAATAAAATCTGGTTTTAAACAACGTTCTTGTAAACTAGCGGCGGTTTTTTTCCCAACAACAGCTATTTTAGTTTGACCTAAACTCCGAATATCTTTTCCGAGAGCCATTAACCGATTAAAAAAGTATTCAACGCCATTAGAAGAGGTTAAAATTAACCAATCAAAGTTCTTTTCAGACTCTTTTCCTAACAGTTCAATGGCTTGATCTAAACTATCCCAACTGGAGGGAGGAGTAATCACTAAAGCTGGCATTTCTATCACCGTTGCACCTTGTTCTTTTAAGAGTTCGCTAAATTGACTCGATTGTTCAGCAGAACGAGTAATTAATATGGTTTTTCCGAATAGCGGTTGATTCATAGTAGACTGATTTAAAATAGAATTTTCAAGCGGTTGATTGAATTTCCAAGAGGGTTGATTAGGGTGGATAAAATCTCGGAGACGGACAACTTCTCCTACCACAATCACACAGGGAGATAAAGACTCATGGGCTGTTTTTCCTACAATATCATTTAATGTACCCACCCAAACTTGTTGTTGAGGACAACCTCCAGATTTAATAATAGCAATGGGGGTTTGGGGAAGACGTTCATGGCGTAACAGTTGATGGACAATTTCAGCTAAGTTTCGTCCCCCCATTAAAATCACTAAGGTTTCAATTTGCGAAACAATTTGCCAATCTAAAGCTTCTAAATCATGGGCGGTCATAACAGCAAAACAACGACTCATCACCGGGTCTGTTAGGGGAATAGAAGCGAGAGTTGGTGCGGCTAAAGCGGATGAAAGTCCGGGGATCACTTCAAAGTTACATTGAGCTTCTATTAAGGCTTGAATTTCGGAAGTCGTACGCCCAAAAATAAACGGATCACCTCCTTTTAAACGAATCACTTGTTTTCCTCGTAAGCAATATTCGACTAATAATTGATTAATTTCAGCTTGGGATGTGCTTAATTTTCCGCCTCGTTTTCCTACATTAATTTTTAAACAATTGGCTGGAATCAAGGCTAAAATAGAGTCATCAACTAAAGCATCATAAATAATAACTTCTGCTTGAGAAAGTAATGTTTGAGCTTGTTGAGTCAGATAAGCAATTTCTCCTAAGCCAGCCCCAACTAAATAAACTTTTCCTTTTTTCCCGATCATTGCTAAAATTTTAGATTAATAAAGGTTTAAACTAATTTTATCCTAACTCAAGAGTATGAAGCTTTAAGAAGTGTCACAGTGGATATCAGAATATTACTATTTTTCTTCATAATCAGGGAACAGAAGCGGGGTGAATTAGCTTTGTGATGGTCAATGATCATGACTTGACCGAATATTTAGGCTTTGTGGTGTGTGCGCGTTGCTTACGCACCCTACTCATGATTGAGGAGCGTTGAATTTTTATGAAAATACAGTTTAATTATGGTGATTTTGGGTTAGGATTAACCGTAATTTTGTTACTCACCTTTAGTGTTTTACAATGGTTACATATTCCGGCGGGAACCTTTGTAGATTGGGTGATTGGCTGTGCCATTTTTTGGTGGTTATTGTTAATTGTAACGATTCCTTGGAATATTCATTTTGAGGCGAAAGAAATTTTAGCTGAATCTGAAGAATCGAGAAAAAAAGGGATTTTTATTGAAGATCCACAAGTTCAATATGTCACCCAGTTAGCTCAACGTTCTCTTTGGGTCGCTTTAGGTTTACATTTCTTCTCTACTCTTGGACTTTATGGGTTAGCTGGGTTAGGAATTAGTGTGGTCGGTTATTGGGGTGCAGGTGCGGCTTTATTGTTAACTCTTTTACGACCTTCAGTCCGTGCTTATCAATATTTAGCAGCACGATTAGCAATGGTTCGCCGTCAATTTTGCTATCCCCGTGAGGATGTGGTAGAATTGCGAAACCGCTTTGAAGTTTTGGAAACAACGTTAAAAGAATTAGAAAGACAATTGAACTTAAACAATCCGACTTCTTGGGCTTATCAACAACAAGAAAAATGGCAAGCTCTTCGTAAGAATTTAACGGATTTAACAACTGATTTAGAAACGTTAAAAGCGACGAACCTATCCGAACATCAACGTTTAGAAAAAGATGCAAAAAATGCGATTGCTCAATTAACCGTTGATGGAGAATTTCTCAGTCATGTTCGAGAAATTCTCCGATTTTTCAAAGAAGCCTAAAAGGGTGAAATTCTCGATCTGAAAAATACAATTAATACAATGGTCGATTTTCTTTGCTGGAAGTCAATCTGGATTTTTATACCACAGGAAACGGAAACGCCGAATTTGGAGAGGAGATCATACCGAAAGCGGAATCAGTTTTGGTTTAGCTGGAAATTTACTAGAGTGTTAGCGGTTTTGCAAGAAGGCTGATTAACCACAGAGGATCAAAATTTTATAGCGCTACTTTTCGAGGGAACAGGAACTGCGATTTACAGGGAACAGTCAAAAGTGAAAGGGTTTGCTGGATTTAAAAATGTCCTAACTGTAATGCGTAGCGCTATATTAATAAAATATCAACGGATTAATCTAATCATAATTATTAGAATTGAGATTTTTCTCAATCTATTATCAATATCAAATCTGGAGGCAAATTAATGGAACGTTCAAAACTGATTGCTTATATTACAGGTGCAATTTCAATTCTTCTAGCACTGGCTTATTTATTAGTTGTTTCGCTTTTGGATTTTCGAGGGGAAATGTTGCCAGCACCAATTAGCATGATTTCATTAATTTTATAGTAGGACGCCATTGGGAATGGAACTGTTTACACCAACAATTCCAAATCCAGGGAAGTTATATTCCATCCTTTAATGTTTCCTACAAATCATTAATCGGATGGCTAATAACTTCTTTTTTCCATCCCCTATTCCCTATTTTCCCTGTTCCTAGTTAAGCTGTTCTCAGTCAATCGCTGTTCCCTATTATTCCTCTAGGGTGTTAACAGTCATTATTTTAGATTTTGCGTTTGAGAGGGGTGATTAAACTTTAATCATTAGTGTGATGCTGGGGAGATCATACTGTGATCTTAATCATGCCTAGATTTTGATTTGATCAATACAAACTTAGTTTAATTTTAAGGCACTGACAGGAACATCATCCCAAGATTCAACGGTTCTGAGAACGGCAACCCAACCTTGTTGTTTTTGGATTTCGGTTAAGTTTCGTTGAAACGACTCATGACAATCTTGAGCTTGCTTTTCATCACAACAAGCAATACAAGAATAGACAATTCCCATCGGATCAAGTTGTTCATTTACCCAAATTGTCATTGTAATTTTCTCCTCACCCAATACAACTGAATGGTTTTTATAATAGGAAATCGGCAATAGGAAACAGAAGGAAAAAGATTGAAATGTCTAGGTTTTAGCATCAATCTTCACCGGAACTCTGGTTCCGTGATTCATATATTTTATCAAGTTTTTAACCTCAATGATCACGAAAATTTTTGCTTGGGATTAACGGGATCAATCATTAGGGGTTTCCCAATGCAGTTAAGGATGGGCCAGTTACGCGACAAATGCGCCAATCGGGTAAAATTGTAGCGCCTATTTTTTGATAAAAATTAATAGCAGGTTGATTCCAATCCAAAACAGACCATTCTAAACGTCCACATCCTCTGGATACCGCTAATTCTGCAAGGTGAGTGATTAACGCTTTTCCAATTCCTTGACGACGATATTCAGGAAGGACAAATAAATCTTCTAAATAAATTCCGGGTTGGGTTAAAAAGGTAGAATAGTTATAAAAAAACAAGGCAAAACCAACGGCTTTCCCTTTAAGTTCCGCTAAAATTGCTTCTATATAAGATGGAGAACCGAATAAATGCTGTTTTAAGTGATCGGGATTTCCGCTAACTTCATGGGATAATTTTTCGTATTCCGCTAAGGCTTGAATCAGTTGGAATAAAACCGGAACATCATCGGGGGTTGCCGGTCGTAAAATTGCAGTTTGAGACAGATCTAATTTGGAACCGTTGATCATAACAAAAACATTCGTCTCTGGATTGTTAAATGTCAGTATACAACAATTCAAAACATTAATATATAACGCTACGCGCAAAGGAACCGGGATTGACTGGGAACAGAGATAATACTTCTGGCTGTTTCATGTTAGTTGTAAATGATTACATCCTCGGCACGGATTGCTAGATCTCAAAAAAATTATTTAATCCAACCTTTTAAGCGTTCTGCAACATTAGGCCGTCGTAATTTCCGCATGGCTCTAGCTTGAATTTGTCGCACTCGTTCCCGTGAGAGATCATAAAGTCCACTCACTTCTTCTAAGGTGTAAGGAACTCCAGTGACTAATCCAAATCGCAGAGCTAAAACATCTTTTTCTCGTTCAGTTAAAACAGTTCCCAAAACTTCTAATAAATCCTGTCGCATCATCATTTCGTTCATTTGAGCTTCAGGAGTTTGGGTTTCTTGATCTTCTAAAATATCCATTAATTCGGAGTTCTCTTCTGTGCCAATGCGATGATTTAAAGATAACGATTTGCGATGCACTTGTTCAAGGATGCGAATTTGCTGGGGAGTAATGGCAATGGCTTCTGCGAGTTCTTCTTCTGTTGGTTTTCGTTGTAATGAGTGCTTTAAATCTTGATAGGTTGCTTTTAATTTATTTAACTGTTCAACCACATGAGCAGGTAAGCGAATGGTACGTCCTTGATTAGCAATAGTTCGGGTAATTCCTTGACGAATCCACCAATAAGCATAGGTGGAAAATTTATATCCTTTATCGGGATCAAATTTTTCAGTCGCTCGATTGAGCCCTAATGCACCTTCTTGAATTAAATCTAAAAATGGAACTCCTCGATTAATATAGCGTTTGGCAATAGAAACGACTAATCGTAAATTAGAACTAATCATTCGATTTTTAGCCGTCGCACCTAATTGTAAACGATGTTGAAGTTCAGTTTCTGTAATTCCTAAAAAGCTTGCTAGTTCTTCGCAGGCGGGTGAGCGTCCTAATTCCAAGGTCAGTCGAGTCTGTAATTCTTCAATTTTAACTAAGGTTTGAATATGACGACCCAATTCTATTTCTTCATTCGGTTTGAGTAAGGGATAACGCGCCATGCGTTTAAATAATGCAGCAATGGCGTCATCTCCTGCTACAGTTGTTTCTGTAATCGGAAAAAACGTCGAATTCTGTGGATTCATGGTTATATCCTCCAGTTGACGATCTAAATTTTGAACAGTTCGCTTGAAGTTTTCCTCATCGTCAAAATCTTCTGTCAGACGAGAAGATAAGGAAATCCCATCTATTACTACTTTATCTTAGCGTTACTTTTCAGTCCTCTGCTACATCTTTTGGAAAGGCATCTGCCTTTTCTCAACTCATGGCGTCAAGCAAGGACAAGATGATTGGGAAACTCTCACAGCAAATGTAGGTTCATACCCTCGGCTATGGGAACGTCAAAATTCAGGGGAGGTTTAAAATTCCTTAGAGTTGCCAATTTGTGAATATTTGCATCTGATTTTTGGGTAGAATAATATTGGCGAAATATTTCCAATAGTTGAAATTTTTGGGAATTATCAAAAAACCAGAACCGTCGAATACATTTTATTTTAGAGCCAATGACTGAACAAATAGAAAAAATTAAAAAATTAATTGCCTGTTCTATTAATCCTAAACAAAAAGCAATGTATCAGCAATTGCTGGCTAAACTAGAAGCAGAAATTAAGCTGCAAGTTAAGCCAGAAGTTGAAGTAAAAACAAATCAACGACCCCCCGAACCTGTTCCAACATCCACTCTAACAGAACCTGAGCTTAACACTGAAACCAACCCTCCCCAGGAACCCGAAGAAGAACAACTTAAAACAACCTCCTTCTTTCAAGCTATTGGGATTATTAAAGGGGAAGTCACTTTAACGCCTCAAAGTTCAAGTATTAAAATTGGTGATAAGGACTATCCCCTATATATTCTGGGCAGAGGGAGATTTCTTTATGAAGGTCTCAAAAAACAAATTGAAACGACTGAAACCTCCTTTCAAAAACTCATCGTTTATCCTAAATTTTTACATTTTCCCAGCAAGGAAAAACCGCATCTGGTTGCCTTTCAGGTGGTTGCTTTTTTTTCGGAAAATAATCAAAAACAATCAACACTTGATTCAGTCTTAAAGGATTTTGAGTTTAGATTATGTGGACTATGGCAGTTTATTCCGGTTTGTCGCACACCCTGCATTAGTGTATTTAAGAATTTCTCAAAAGAACGGCTGGAGTTTATTAAAGGTAAAGATGTTGATCTCGCCAAAAAAGTTAAATTTATGAAGGCTTCCCATCTTCCTCTGCTTTGGAAAGATTCACCCGTTAAACCCTTTAGATTCAATCCTAAAATCCAAAAGGAAGAACAGGAAAAAACGTATTTTGTAGAAATTAAAGCTCGGTTTTTACCCAACAGAGATGTGTTTGGATTTGTGGAATTATTAAGTGAACCTACGACGAGTCTCCCGAAATTTCTTAAAGCTTCTAAACAAATGAAGGGGGAAGTTTTAAAACAAGCTCAATCTAAACCGCGAGAAGTGGAAACCACACCGGAGACTGAACCTGTTGAAACCGTCACAGTTGTTGATGTTGAAAGTTGGGATCACATCCCAACCTCACCGACATTGAACATTAAGGACACAAAATAGACGCACCCTGTAACGGAAAATAATTCAGCATTTAATGGATAACAATAAAACCTCCACAAACTTGATCGAGAATGTGGGGGTTTTATTGTATTGAAAATTGATCAGGATAACGACTCACAAGCTATCCCATCGTGATTTTTATCAAGTTTGAACGGATCATTAGGAAATGCCATCAAAACCTGTTGAGCCTCCGCTTGGGTTCTAAAATCACTGCAATTACAATCAGACTGGGTACAAGCGGGTAAACCTGACTGGGAATTCCCATTAACGTTTTCTGCGTTCCTCGCTTCCCTCCGAAACTTCCAAGGCATCACAGGGTTTGACTGATTCCAATATCCTAACCGTTGTTGTTTGGCTTTAACTTCAGCGTTTAAATAATTATCTTTATTATTAGAACAACCGCTTAAATATTGAGTGAAAACAACGGCTCGACCTTCAGAAACCATTTCTAAATTGATATTTCTCCCGGTGTTACTTGTTACCACTTCCCCAACGGTTCGTCCATATTTATCAGTGTCAATTTTTCGGATAGTCACTTGAGTTCCAACAGGTAAAAGCGTCTGTAACCTCTGCTTTGATTCTTCACCCCAAGGGGTTTGCTTCATTTCTGGTGCATCAATACAGCCGAGTCGAATCGTAATTGATTGATGGTTAGAATCAACTCGAATTGTGTCACCATCCCCAACACTAATAACATTTCCTAAAATTTGATGATCAAGTTGTGCTAACGCAACAGTGGGCATCAATAATATTAGCAATAATGAAGAAATTAAAGCGATCAATAATTTCATATTCACTCCTTGTTTAAAGTTCTAATTGATTAACCTTCCAGAGTCCCTCATTCCCCATCTTACCTGTTTTGGTGAACTCTTACCCGCCCCAGTGGAATATTTTACCTTAATGTATGCTACAAATTATTGATCGGGTAGCTCATCACTGTTTCCTATCCTCTATTCCCTATTTTCTTTTACCTCTGTTCCCTAGTTCTATGCACTATCGCTTAATTTTATTGCCAATTTGGAGAATGTAAGCGTTTTAATTGTTGTAAATATCGAGTAAAATAGCAGCAGTCTAAACGACTATAATTAAATTGTTCAGCGTTAATAACGCTAATTGCCCAAGCCCAAATATGAGCCGTTTGAGTTAAGGCTTGAATATGGTTTTTTTCCAGTTCCGTTAAGGGGTTAATCTCTTCATATCCTTCTACAAATGCTTCTCGAACTTTTTTGCTCAGTCCTGACTGTAAGGACACTTGTAAAAATTTGGCAATATCAAACGCTCGCCATCCATATCCACATTGATCAAAGTCAAATAATGTAATTTGATCATCCAAGGTAAAATGAGCATTCCCACTATGAGGATCACCCCAACAAATCCCCCAGAAAGGAGAAGTTTGAGGTATATTTTTCAATTGCTCTTTGAGTTGGAATACAATATCTGCTAAACAGTTTAAATCCGTTGGACGTTTTTTTAAATACGGAGCAATAATCAAGAATGAACTTTCTAATAGATAGTCTGAATTTAAAGATTGGCGCTGAACCGATGGTTTAAAGTTTAAAGCTACTTGATGAATTTTAGCAACGGTTCCTCCTAATTTTAAACTTTGGGTCATATTCAAATCTCCGAGGGCAATTTGACCCGGAGCATTAACCAGTAATACGGCATATCGTTTTCCTTCGGGCGCATTAATTTCTATGAATAATTCTCCTCCTTGGGTTCTTAATGGATAAGCAACTGAAATTTGATGATGGTGCAAAAAATCTAATAATTCTAGTTCAAATTCAATTTCCGCTCGACATCGCCAATGTTGATGGGAAATTCTTAAAAAATAACGAGAGGTTTGAGTCTTTACAAAATAAACATCGCTTAAGCCTCGATGCCAAAATTTGCATTTTTCAACCGGGTCAATCGGGTAACTCGTTAAAATTTTAGTGATTAATGCTGTTACATCTAAGGTTGAGTAACTAATGGGAAACATATTATCTTGATTCCTAATTTCAGACTCATCCTGTTTCAATTTAGGTTGATTTAAAAGCATCATATTGGTATTAGGGGGGTCGGGAATGTTCCTGAATCTAAGAGAGATGAGGACTAGGATGAAACAACCCCAATGGTTGACGATTTCTTCACTGACCCCACCAAACAACCTACAACGTGATAGATTCAGGATTTATGTTTAAGTATGATTCAAAATCAGGAAAATAGTATATTATTTATACAGAGTTTAATTTTTTTTACTGATTTAATAAAAGTCAATCTTTCTTAAGCTTTCTTTACGGATTGTGGGGTTTGAATCGCTGTTTTTTGGGCTTTGAGGAGACTATTTCTAAACTAACCTAAGAATCATAGTCTGTCAAGAATTTCAGTTAATTTTGATACAAAATTTAAGGTGACAGGGTGAGTAGGATTTTCCTTGATCCACCCTGCGGAGTTTAGGGGTAAAGGGTCTGACCTGTTGTGGAATCAAAGATGAAAATCTGATTCAAGTCAAGTTTGACGGTTAAGCGATCGCCTGGATGAATTCGCTCTTGAATCGGAACTTGAAATTGAATAGAATAGGGATTTTGAGTTGGAGAAGCAGTAAGAATCTGGGCACGAACTAAGGTTTCTCGTCCCAAAGGTTCGATCACATTTACTTCAACATTTAAGGGGACGGGTTCAAACGCCCACATATCTTGTGGTAGATCATTAACTTTTTCTGAGGATAGTGTTAATTGAATATGTTCTGGTCGAATTCCCAAATCAAATTGCTGACCTTCTTGGAGTTGTAATTTTTCTCGGATGGCGGGGGGACAAGTTAAGGATTGATTGGAAATCCAAAATAAACTATTTCCATAGGTCATGGGTAAAATATTCATGGGAGGATTTCCTAAAAAAGTTGCAACCCTGCGATTTTTAGGATGAGAATAAACCTGTTGAGGCTCACCAATTTGTTGAATTTTGCCTTGATCAAGAATCACAATTTTATCCGCTAAGGTCATTGCTTCGACTTGATCATGGGTTACATAAATCGTGGTAATTCCTAAACGTTGATGCAGTTGTTTGAGTTCTGCACGGGTATCATCCCGCAGTTGAGCATCTAAATTAGATAACGGTTCATCTAACAGAAAAACTTGAGGTTCACGGGCGATCGCTCGTCCTAATGCAACCCGTTGTTGTTGTCCGCCTGAGAGTTGTTTGGGTTTACGATTTAATAAATGTTCAATCGAGAGAGATTGAGCAACCTGTTGAATTCTTTCTTGGGTTTTAATGGCATCAACCCCTCGCATTTTTAAGCCGAAGGCTAAATTTTCAGCCACACTCAGATGAGGATACAAGGCATAATTTTGAAATACCATTGCCACATCTCGTTTCCGGGCTGGAATATCGTTAACTAATCGATTATTAATATAAATATTGCCAACTGTTGCGGTTTCTAACCCCGCAATGGTTCTTAAAATCGTTGATTTTCCACAACCTGACGGCCCGACTAATACCCAGAATTCTCCATCAGGAACTTCAAAATTAATCCCTTCAATGGCTTGGGTGGTATTATAGCGTCGGCTAATATTTTCTAAAACAACGTTGGCCATTATAATTTTAATCAAATAATAAATTTTTACGCTTCAGAATTAACCTTAACTAACTGTTCAAGTTCAGCAACAACCCGATCTAATTCTTCAATTAAAGGAGTTGTCTCTACTTGCCGAAAAGCATTAACTAAGGATCGATAATACCATAAAGTTCCTTCTTTTTTACCTGTAAATCGTTGCCAAATTTCATCCCCGATTTGACGATAATCTTTTAAAATCGATTGAGCATTATAAAGTTTATCCGCCGCCGAAACCAGCCGCACGGAAGCAGAAGTGTGGGAAATATGGGCAAGATAAGCTTCTTTTCGGTCTCGCCAAGGAGGTTTAGGGGTAAGATCTGTATCGGTACATCCCTCAACAATTTGGGCGACCGTTTCGCCAAAACGCTGTTGAATTTCGTCTCGAATTTTAGCACCTCCTTGGTCTTCGATGGCATCATGTAACAAAGCTGCGATCGCTTCTGATTCGTTAGCTCCATATTCTAAGGCAATACTCGCCACTCCCAACAGATGAGCAATATAAGGAACCCCTGAACCTTTACGAATTTGGGTCGCGTGGAGTTGGGTTGCATAAACCAACGCTTCGGTAAATTTCTCGGAAAGCATCATTAGAACATTCTGTGATTTATCTTAAGTTATCTCAAATTGATCCATTTAGTGCTTTAATGTTAAAGGCTGAAAATATTTAAGCTTTTAATTGGGTTGGTTGTGTTCAAAAATGGATCGATTTCGTGTAGAAGTAATTGCTAAAACCCCTTTTCCTCAGCAAGTGATTTATGCTGCAATGCACCAAGATTATAGCGATCAGTTTGTTGTCGAGGAACGAGAATCTTGGCCGTCGGAAGAAAAATGTGGGGAAGTTATTGTTAAGCGTTTATTGGCGGGAGAACGGGGACATTATGGGCCGTTAGAACACTGTCAAATTGTGTTTAATTGTGGTTATTTTCCCCATAGTGTGATGCAGCAAGCGAGAACTCACAGGGTTGGTATTAGTTTTGATGTTCAGTGTCTTTCATCAGATGTTGTTATTACTTTTGTTGATATTAATGGTGAAAGTTCTAAAAAATTAAAAAAGACGATTGGTGAACTTTATGATCTCTGGTATTATGGAGAGCAAGCAATTCGTGAACGTAAGATTAAAGGTAGAAATGATGAACCCCCAGGTTTCTATCGACGGGATTGTAAAAATCGTATTAGAAAAATGCGGGTTCGTAGCTTAAATGAAGAGAATAATACCTTTACTTATAATCATATTGAGGATATCGTTTTTAATGGGTTTAATCCCGTTTATCAAGTCACTCTTGCTGATGGCAAACAGTTGAAATGTACTCAAAACCATAAAATCTTAACCCCTTATGGTTGGCGAATTTTAGCTCAACTTGGGGTGGGCTCTGAGGTGCTTGTTAATGGTCAACCTTTAAAAAATGCAGATCAGACTTATCAAAATAAAGAATGGTTAGAGTCAAAGTTTTCTGAAGGACTGACTCCGAAAGAAGTCGCTGCTCTAATTGGATGTTCGGTGGAAACTGTCAAAAAGTGGGCTTACTATCATGAGTTAACCTGGCAGAAAAAACAATGGAACCAAGGGTTAAAATATAAGATTAATATTTCTGATGAAGAACGAGAACGGAGGGCAAATCATGGGAGAGCAATTACAGCGCTAAGGGTTGAAAACGGTACAATTCTAAAGGGAGAACATCATCCGTCTTGGAAACCTGATTTACCTGTGGAAAAGCGGGTTTATCATTGGCTTAAATACAACCGTCAGCGAATTCTTGAAGAAAAGGGTGAAAAATGCGCTCGATGTGGAGGAACAAGACGGCTTTCTATCCATCATATTTTAGAAGTTTCCCAGCATCCAGAACTCGCTTTTGATGAAACTAACTTAGAAGTTCTGTGTTCGCCTTGTCATACCAGACATCATAAACAGGATCGAAAAAATCCGTTATGCGCTCATCCCGTTAAAATTGTTTCAATTGAATATGTTGGAATAGAGCCAACTTATGATTTAGTCATGGCTGCTCCTCATCATAACTTTGTTGCTAATGGGGTGGTTGTTCACAACTCTTACCGCTATACTTCAGGAAAAGTATTAGCCGTCGCTGAAGGAGAAGGGGATATTGAAGACGCTTTTTATTTACGTCCAGTGGGTTATTATAGCGATCGCCAAGGGAAAAAATATTATTATTCTCCTGAACAACGGCAACAAGATTTAAACTGGTGTTTAGAAGCAGCAAAACGCTATAAAATTGATCTTGAAAATGGAATGTCCGAAGAACACGCACGGGGAAAAGTTCCCTTTGATTATCGTCAGCATTTTGTTGTTAGTTTTACCTTAAGGGCATTGTTACATTTTCTGGATTTACGCTTTAAAAAAGATGCTCAATTAGAAATCCAAAAACTTTGTGATTTAATGTGGCCCCACGTTGAAGAGTGGGTTCCTGATATTGCTCAATGGTATCAAAAGACTCGACTCGGAAAAGCCCGACTTGCCCCGTAATCATCGTAGGGGCGGGGTTCTCCCGCCCATCGCTAGTTATCAGTTTATTTCCTATTCCCCATTCGTAATTCGTAATTCGTAATTCGTAATTACCTATTCCCTGTTCCCTTTAAAAAATATGCAATTAAAAATTTTGAAACTAAATGACGAGGCAATTTTACCTCAATATGCTCATATTGGCGATGCGGGATTAGATTTATTTTCCCTGACTAATACAACAATTGAACCCGGAGAAAGTCAATTAATTCCAACAGGAATAGTCATTGAATTACCATTAGGAACAGAAGCTCAAATTCGACCGAGAAGTGGGTTGGCTTTGAAACATCAAATTACCGTTCTCAATACCCCTGGAACGATTGATGCGGGATATCGGGGAGAAATTGGAGTGATTTTGATCAATCATGGTAAAACATCCTTTAATATTACAAAAGGAATGAAAATCGCTCAAATGGTAATTGCACCCGTTTTGCGGGTTGAGATTGAAGAAGTTCAACAGTTAAGTGATACCACAAGACGCGATAATGGATTTGGGTCTACTGGATTAACCTCCACAAAACTCAACTAATTTTCACTGTTTAATTGGAATGGAAAATTCAACTGAAACCTATCAACCGCCCCTGCGACCCACTTGGGATGAGTATTTTATGATGATGGCTAAACTGGTTGCGACTCGTTCAACTTGTTTAGTCTTTCCAGTCGGTGCAGTCATTGTCAAAGATCGACAAATCGTTGCGACAGGTTATAATGGTTCCCCTTCAGGTTCCATTCACTGCACCACTCAGGGTTATTGTTATCCGGGGTTAAGTTCCTGCGATGCCAGCCCAGTGTTACCGTCTCGTGCGGTTCATGCAGAAGCGAATGCCATTGCTCAAGCCGCAAAACATGGGATTTCTTGTGGCGGAGCGAGTATTTATGTCACCTTAGAACCTTGTATTTCCTGTTTAAAATTAATTATTTCAACAGGAATTAAAGAAGTCTTTTATGAGACAATTTTTAATGATGGGGAAAAGGCAATGGTCAGGGATTTGTATATTAATGATGGGTTAGTCACCTTAAAACAGATTGATCTTTCCAAAGAAATTACTCAAAAAGGAGCTTCATTTTTATTAAATCCAACCTCGGTTTCAACAATGATTAAAGGCGAATAATAGATCAAGAATTTAAACGAATTTATGGAATTTCATAGATTAAGTTTAAGCAGGAGCCATTGGATCAGAGTTTAACATCGGAGGAGCTAAAAATTGTGAGATTGGTGATTCTGGGCGGGCCGGGTGCTGGAAAGGGAACTCAAGCTCAATTGTTGTGTCGAGATTTGGGTATTCCTTGTTTGGATATCGGTCAGATTTTAAGACAAAAAATCAAGTCTGACACGGAATTAGGCCGACAAGCAAAACCCTATGTCGAACAAGGAGAATTAGTCCCCGACGAAATCATGATTCAATTTGTCCGTCAACAATTACTAGAACCCAATGTGGCAAAGGGTTGGCTATTAGATGGTTATCCTCGCACCGCATTTCAGGCAGAAGAATTAGATTTTTTATTAGAAGATTTAGAACAACGGTTAAATTGGGCAATTTATTTCAATGTTCCAGAAACCGTTTTGAAACAGCGTTCTTTAGGTCGTTCTCGTGCGGATGATCAACCCGAAATTGTTGAGCGTCGCATTGAGTTATTTTATCAACGAACCGTTCCAATTTTAGAATATTATGAACCCAGAGGTCGCCTTTTAGATATTAATGGCGAACAATCCCCCGAACAAATTTATCAAACCCTTTGTCAACACTTAAACATTAATAGTTGACGGTTAATCGACACCCCAAACCTGATCCTAACTGCTGAATTGATTATGTGGCAACGTCCTGATTATAGAAAACCTCATCAACTCCGTCCTGTGAGTTTTGAACGAAATTTTACTCGTTTTTCCCCCGGTTCTGTGTTAGCAAAAAGTGGGGATACCCAAGTTTTATGTAGCGTTAGTATTGAACCTGGAGTCCCTAAATTTCTACAGAATACAGGACAAGGATGGTTAACAGCCGAATATCGAATGTTACCTGGAGCAACTCCCCAACGACAACCCAGAGAATTTTTAAAACTATCAGGACGCACCCAAGAAATTCAACGCTTAATTGGACGAAGTTTAAGAGCCTCCCTCGATTTAAAAGCATTAGGAGAATATACAATAACCGTTGATGCAGATGTGATTCAAGCCGATGCTGGAACCCGAACCACTGCCATTACTGGCGGGTTTATTGCCTTAGTCGATGCCTTAAATTCATTGATGCAAAAAGGGAAAATTCAACAGTTACCTATTTGTCATCAAATTGCCGCGATTTCTGTGGGATTATTAGAAGGAGAACCTTATTTAGATTTGAATTATACTGAAGATGTGGCTGCTGACATCGATTTTAATTTAGTAATGACAGAAGAATTAGAAATAATTGAACTGCAAGGAACGGCAGAATTAGGGAGTTTTAGTCGGGAACAATTAGATAAAATTTTGAATGTTGCAGAATTAGGAATTAAAGAATTATTAGAAGCTCAACGTCAAATATTAGGAGAGTTTATCCTCCTAAAAACTGGGGAATCATAAATAATAAACAGTAGATTTTTTTCTATTACCCATTCTTAAATCGTAAATCGTAAATCGTAATTCCCCTAAAAATCATCTAATAAAGAACCTAAACGTTTCAGTAAAGGATCAGCTTCTTCCATCGCTTGTTTCGAAACAGGTTCGGACTCCACAGGAGGTAATTTTGATTCAGTCATCACTACGGGTAAAGGTTGAGATTGAACTGCTTCTAAACTGATGGCAATTTCAGTTAATTTTTGGTTGAGGGATGTTTGTAACTGATTGAGTTGTTGAGTTAACTGATGAAATTGCCCATCCAAACGTTCCGTCTGAGGAGTTCGATCCTCCACTTGTACCTTTTTTTGTAAATCCGTTAAGTGATTTTGAATTTCAAATAATCGATCTTCAACGCGCTGTAAATGGGGTAAAACTGGGGGAGGATTAGAAGCAGAATTGGCAGGAGGAGGGGTTGAGGGTTCGGGAGGAGAAATTAATAGAAATTGCCACAGTGCTTGTTTACAAAGATTACTAAACGTTTGATATTTTGCCTGCGATAATTCTGTTTCAATCGCATCTAATAATGTCTGATCTGCTGGATCTTCGGTGAAAGTTACTGATTGAGTTTGTTTACGATTTGCCCACAGCATAATATCAATCCAGACCTATGATTATCCCATGATGTATTTTGGAGCCTGGCAAATTTTAACCCCAACAAGAATTAACCAGAGCCACTGATGCCTAGTGTATCAGAATTTCGATAGAGTCTGGCAAAAATTCAATCCGCCCTTTGAGCCTGTTTTCATTCCTAGGAATTCAGTCAAGGACGGGTTGAACGAACCTCACTAACGTTTGGTTAATTGAGCTTCACCATAGACAAACTGCCCTAACGCATTGGCTTTACGGGAAGGTTGAACCAGATGAGCTCTCAGACCTGCGTTTTTGAGTAGAGGTTGCAGGTCTTCCCAGAAAAATTCGCCACCGCCCCCGGTAACAACCACATCTGTTACCCGTTCAGGTAGCCATCGAACCACACGATCGCATAAATCCCGGGCAAAATTTTTGCGTAATTCAGGCACAATTTCATCTAAGTTAAAGGGTTTAACGGCTCCACGAGGACGATATAACCGTTCTCCAGCCGGTTTATGAACGGCTTCGAGTAAATAGAGAGACTGACTATCCGCCCCTTCAATTTTACTGGCGACTTCTTCGTAGAATTTACCCATAGCAAAGGTATCACTTTGGGAAACCCCTCTGGCAAAGCGGAACCGATCAACCGTTAAGAAATCAGTGGTTTGGTGACCCACATCCACAATGGCAACAGACAGATCGGCAAAATTGGGGACTGAGTTGCCGCCTTGAGCTTCCAGCCAAATCAAACTACCATAGCCTTCGGGCATGACCCGAACCAGAGGAACTGTAATTTTGATCTGTTCACCCCGATAGAACATTTCGTGGCTTCCCGCCAGTAACCGAGTGATATGTTCTTTTTCTTGCTCAAATTGGGCTTGGGAATAGAAAGGCAATCCTAGAACCACATCAATGTCGCCTTCTAGCTTGAAGTAACCGACACAAGCAAACAGTTTGATTAAAGCATCATCCACTTTGGAGGGAGTATCGGAACCATCCTTAAACAAACTGGCTCCAAAGTCAGCTGCGAGTTGACCGACGGCATAACCTAAGCCCTGATATTCTACCCAGATATCCAGTAGAGGATCTGTATTTTTAGACTCAAAGCCTCCTCCTCTAGCGGTATCAACGGTAAGAGCTTTGATATTAGAAGGAATAAAAACGACTTCGTTCGGGTTACGACTGGTGCAGGCTTTTGTTGATGTCCGACCTAAATCCAGACTTAAAATCGTTTTTTTACTACTGGTCGGCGTTTGCCGATTCAGCATGGCAGCGGCGGCTGCTGCTGCGGCTGCGGGTTGTCCAGGCTGTTTGTTACCACCTTGCATCGGAATAAATTACCTCACGGAGATTCAAGATTTATAATGCCTTATCTGTTACCAATTTCATCCGCTTTTTGAAACCTACAACAAACTTCACCCCGCTTTTTCCTTGAGAGAAAGAATTGAGTTAAGTTTATCGTGCAGATTGAGCCTGAGATATTCTATCTTGAAATCGATCAAAGATGGTTAACTCTTGAGATGAGATGTTGATCTTTGTCCGGTTGTCTTTCCTGGCTTGCTGTCTCCCCGGCTCACTGATAAGTGTCCCAAACTTTGCGATCGCTAAACTATGATATGATTCACTCGCTTATTGATCACGTCCCTGTAGGACAAATTGCCGTTTTTCTAACGGTGTGAGGATTCGAGCTTCTCGCTTGTAGAGTCAACGACCGACAACATTGAAGACAATCCCGATTAGGTGTGACTGTGGGAGTGTTAAACCGTTAACCTTACAATTTTTAATTCAGGTTTTTAGCGTGTCACGAATGGGAAAAACTTTATTTTTGCGTTGGTTGCTACCCAGTTTAACGAGCTTTTTGATCCTGACCTCTGCGGCTGAAGCTGCAAGGTTGCAATCTTGGCAATTTGAAGCGGATCAAAACCGCCTAACTTTTAGCACCGATAGTGGGGTACAACCCAAAGCTCAACTGTTGTCAAACCCCACCCGCTTAGTCATTGATTTACCCGGAACCAGCTTAGGCGGTGTCACCCGTCAACAAGCGATTGGGGGAGCGATTCGAGAAATCCGAGTCGGTCAGGTGGATGACCAAACCGCCCGAATTGTTGTCGAATTAGCCAACGGTTATACCCTCGATCCTCAACGGGTCAAATTTAGGGGAGTTTCTCCCAGCCAGTGGACAGTGGAATTGCCATCGCCTCAACCGATTGGGACACCGAACCCGAATCCGGTCGCCACAACCCCGGTACCTCGACCCACACCGCAACCAACGGTTAATCGTTCGATTCCGAATCAAGCTCAAACCAACTTAACTCAAGTTGAAGTTCGAGATAATGGCGTTGTGCTACACACCACAGGCAAAATGCCGGATATTGAATTTAAACAAAGTCAAGATCGCAGTTGGATGACGTTAGACATCCTCGGCGCCAGCTTAGCGACTCGCTCCACGACGAGTGGAAAACAGGTGAATCGAGATGGGGTAACGGTGACACAAGTGACTCAACTTTCGAGTAACCCGCCAGTGGTTCGAGTCACCCTGAGCACCCCCAAGCGAAATCAAAATTGGCAAGCGAGATCATCAGCCGGAGGGGTAGCGATTTGGCCCCAAGGGGGGACACCTCCGGCTGTTCAACTCTCGGCGGGGTTTGCAACCATCCGCTCTGTTGAACTTCGCAATCAACAACTGCAAATTCAAGCGGATCAACCGTTGAACTATTCCAGTGGTTGGGATGCTGAAACTCAGGCCTATAGTATTACATTTTTCTCTGCGAGTTTAGCCGAGGGAGTGTCTTTACCCCAACGACAGGTGGGAAGTCCGATTATTTGGACAAGGGTACGACAGGAAGACCCGGAAACTTTTACGTTATTAATTAAACCCGCGACCCGAATTGAAGTCGGACAAATTACCCAAAGTAGTCCGAAACAACTGGCTTTACCTTTTGTCGGAGAAGGGTTAGGAGTTCCGCCTAGAGGACGTACCCCCGTGGCAACAGTTCCCACTCCCAACCCTAGACCCCTACCACCACGAACGAATACGAATCCGTTACCGTTTCCTCCTCGAACGGTGACACCACCCTCTAACAATCCCCTCCCCAATAGTCGGGTCGTGGTGATTGTTGACCCTGGACATGGCGGAAGTGATGCTGGTGCAGTCGGTGTGGGAGGAGTGCGGGAAAAAGATGTTGTGTTATCGATTTCTCAACAAGTTGCCCAGATTTTGCAACAAAATGGAGTGCAAGCGGTGATGACTCGTTTGGATGATCGCACCGTTGAGTTAGAACCCCGTGTGGATACGGCTAATCGCATGAATGCCACGTTGTTTGTCAGTATTCACGCCAATGCCGCAACGAATGCAGCCGCCAGTGGGATTGAAACCTTTTACTACAGTAGTGGCGGTCGTCTCGCTCAATATATTCAAAATAGTATTATGAGCAGTTTTTCCAACCTGCCAAATCGTGGTGTCAAACAAGCGCGTTTTTATGTGCTGCGAAATACTTCCATGCCTTCGGTGTTAGTCGAAACCGGGTTTGTGACGAATAATTATGATGCCTATATGTTAGGTGATCCGGCTCAACGCAGTCGGATGGCCGAAGCGATCGCTCAAGGAATTCTCCAATATTTACGCGATAACCGATATTAACAGAATCACGGTTGAGGGTTGATCGTTGACGGGGGGCTACCAACGTCATCAGGATTTGCTATTAAGATCAGGAGATGATTAGATTAGACCTTAAAGCGACTCAACGCTTAGATTACTATGATCGAACCGTCTATTGAGGATTGACATCCCAGGTAAACAATTTAGGGGTGCGGCGATTTTACCTGAAGTCGAAAGTTTAGTTCTACCAGCCGTTAATCAACTATGCCAGGTGTACGAGTCGGGTTACTGCATTCTCTCACTGGAGCAATGGCTTATCGGGAAAAGCCTTTGCTAGAAGCCGAATTAATGACCATTGCTGATATCAATGCTCAAGGTGGCGTTTTAGGACACATCATTGAGCCGATCATTGAGGATGGAGCCTCAGACTGTTTCACCTTTGAGCGCAAAGCGAAAAAACTGATTCAACAAGATGGAATCAGCACTTTATTTGGATGTTGGACTTCAGCCAGTCGTCACGCGGTTAAGCCTTTGCTGCAAGCGTTTAATGCTCAATTATGGTATCCCGCACCCTACGAAGGATTAGAAAATTGTACCCAAATCTTCTATACCGGATTTTGTGCTAATCAACAAGTCGAATCTACGATCTGTTGGTTAGCCCAAAATCCAAAAATTCGCTGTTATTTATTGGGTTGGGATCAAGTCTTTTCCCATACCTTAAATAAATTAATAAAAGTCCACCTTAAACATTACAATATACAGGTGGTTGGTGAAGCTTATGTTCCCTCTTCAACACGAGATTTTGAACCCATTATTACTCGGATTCGGCAATCACAACCAGATATTATTTTTAATACCTTAAGAGGCGATCGCAATTTAGTATTTTATCGCCAATTTTATGAAAGTGGAATTAAAGCCTCTGAACTGCCTATTTTAGCGACTTCCCTTTCTGAGTCGGAAGTACAACTCCTTCAAGAAGCTGCCATTGGTCATTTCAGCTGTTTTAATTATTTTCAAAGTTTAAATACCCCGGAAAATCATCAATTTGTGGAAGCTTTTAAACGCCATTATGGAGAAGAACGGGTCACAAATGATGCCATGGCGACGGCTTATACTCAAATTCATTTATGGAAACAAGCGGTTGAATTAGCCGAATCTTTTGATGTCGAACGCATTCGCATTGCTGCCTACGGACAACGTTTTCTGGCTCCGGGTGGATTAGTTCATTTAGAAACCAATCATCACGTAGCGAAAGTGTGTCGAATTGGTCAAGTTTTACCGAACGGAAAATTTGATATTTTATACACCACTGAACAGCCAATTAAACCGTTACCTTGGTTGGGGTTTAATGAATCTAATTTTAATGCTTCCGATATTGTTTTTGAGTTATTGGCTGAAGTCAGTCAAGGCATAGAACGTGCGGAACAGTTAGAACAAAAATCTATCGAATTAGAAGCAACAAAGGCTCAATTACAGCAGGAAATTGAAAGGCGAAAAAAGTTTGAATTAGCCTTAAAAAAAGCCAATGAGGAGTTAGAAATAAAAGTAGAAGAACGCACGGCAGCTTTAAAAGAATCGAATGATAATTTAGTCCAAGAAATTGTGCAGCATCAACAAGCGGAAAAAGCGCTGCGTGTCGCTAGAGATCAACTGCAAACGGTATTAGATGCGGTTCCTGGTAATGTTTCGTGGATTAGTTCAGATTTACGTTATATTGAAGTTAATGATCGATTAGCCAATATGTTAAAACTCCCGAAAGAAGCATTTATCGGTCAACATATTGGATTTTTAGGAGCCAGTTCTGAATTCCAAGACTTTGTACAAGATTTATTTAATAGTCCTGAAATTGATGCTTGTCGAGAAGTTAGAACCTTCATACAAGGGGAATGGCGATATTATTTAATGGTGGCTCAGAAATATAATAATAATCAAGCGGCTTTTGTAGTAGGAATTGATATTACGGATCGAAAACAAGCTGAAGAATCTTTAATAACAGCAAAAGATCAATTACAAACGGTATTAGAAGCGGTTCCGGGTACAGTTTCTTGGATTAATTCTGATTTACAATATATTGAAGTTAATCATCGGTTAGCCGAGATTTTCAACTTACCAAGGGAAGCATTTATCGGTCAACACATTGGATTTTTAGGAGGCAGTTTTGAATTCCAAGAATTTGTAGAAGATTTATTTAATAGTCCTCATATTGATGCTTACCGCGAAGTCCGAACTAAAGTTAAAAAAAAATGGCGATATTACTTAATTGTAGCTCAAAAATATAATAATAATCAAGCAGCTTTTGTGGTAGGAATTGATATTACGGATCGAAAACAAGCTGAAGAAGCTTTACGATTAACCCAAGACCAATTAGAAGCTGTCTTAGACGTCATTCCGGGTATGGTTTCTTGGATTAGTTCAGATTTGAGGTATTTAGGCGTTAATCGTTATTTAGCTTCAACATTTGACTTAAAACCAGAAGATTTTGTGAATCAACATATTGGTTTTTTAAAAGCTAGTTTCGAGTTTAATATCTTAGTTCAAAACTTTTTTAATAGTCCCGAACGAGATGTTGATCAAGAAGTCATGGCAATGATTCAAGGTCAACCTCGGAATTATCTGATAGTGGCTCATAAATATAACAATAATCAAGCGGCTTTTTTTGTAGGAATTGATATGACCGAACGCAAACAAGCAGAAGAAGCGTTAAAACAAGCTGAAGCCAACTATCGGAGTATTTTTGAGAATGCGGTTGAAGGGATTTTTCAAACGACTCCTGAAGGATTTTATTTAAGTGCAAATCCGGCATTAGCTCGGATTTATGGCTATCATTCTCCTGAAGAATTAATCGAAAATTTAACCAAGATTCAAGAGCAATTGTATGTTGAACCTCAACGCCGTCAACAGTTTCTTCAACTGTTGGAAGAACAGGGAGAAATTGTAGGATTTGAATCTCAAATTTATCGCTTAGATGGACGGTTAACTTGGATTTCAGAAAATGCCTTTGCGGTGCGTGATGAAGCCGGAAACTTACTGTATTATGAAGGAACAGTTGAAGATATTAACGAACGAAAACAAGCCGAGGAAGCCCTACAACGGGCGATGGAAGAGTTAGAAACTCGTGTAGAAGAACGCACCGCCGCGTTACGAGAAGCGAACCATCAATTAGTTCGAGAAATTGCCGAACGCCAACGCATTGAAAACGCATTACGAGAATCAGAAGCGGAATTACGAGCGTTATTTGCCGCCATGACCGATGTCATTACAGTATTTGATGACCAAGGACGATATAAAAAGATTGTCACTACTAATTCAGAAGTATTATATAGTCCCACAGCAGAACGTTTAGGAAAAAGTGTCTTTGAAGTTTTTCCTCCTAGTCATGCCCGTTTATTTTATGAGCAAATTCAAAAAGTATTAACTACAAAGCAAACCTTAAATATTGAATATAGTTTAAATGCTACCGAATCAGAACCCGGACATCATGCCTCGAATTCCTCTGATTTTAATACAGGAGATGAAGTTTGGTTTGCGGCTACGGTTTCTCCGATGCCGGATAATTGTGTGATTTGGGTGGCTCGAAATACAACAGAACGACGCCGGGTTTTAGAAGCGTTAAAAGCAGAACGAGAAAAATCCGAACGGTTGTTATTAAATATTCTACCTCAATCGATTGCCGAACAACTCAAACAAAATCCCCATTCTATTGCAGAACGGTTTGAACAAGCCACGATTATGTTTGCGGATATTGTTGATTTTACTGGATTTTCTTCGAGAATTTCGCCTTCAGAATTAGTGGATATTCTCAATGAAATTTTTTCCGCGTTTGATGAATTAGCAGAGAAACATCATTTAGAAAAAATTAAAACCATTGGGGATTCTTATATGGTAGCTGGCGGTTTACCGAAGCCTCGTTCTGACCATGCCGAAGCAATGGCAGAAATGGCACTGGATATGCAGGCAGAAATTCAACGATTTCAACGAGAAATGAGTCAATCTTTTAACTTAAGAATTGGCATCAATACTGGCCCTGTTGTGGCGGGAGTCATTGGTACGAAAAAATTTATTTATGATTTATGGGGAGATGCGGTTAATATTGCTTCTCGCATGGAATCTCAAGGAGAAAAAGGTAAAATTCAAGTCACCGCAGCTACTAAAAATCTGTTAAATGGTAAATACCACTTTGAAGAACGGGGTTTAATTGAGGTCAAAGGTCGAGGAGAAATGCTAACTTATTGGTTAACCCAGCGTCGCTAGGGTTTCAGAGGTTGAGGCGGTTTGAGTTTGAGTTGAACTTACGGATGTATAAAAAGTGAGATTAATCTAAATTTTCCGTAAATTTACTATTGCTGAATCGCCAAAAACCGCTTATATTAACAATTGAGTCTCTGCTACCTCACTCGTAAAGCTTGATTATTTCCGCCATCTTAGCGGATGAATTTTGCTACTGTTAAAAATATTCTGATTCCCGCTATCAATTATCTTGGGTTGAGTTTAAAAAAATCCTAAATCCACAATTAACAAATTGTAGCTAAAAGCAAAACTTTGTTAATTAGGGTTCTAAACCTATCTATAAATAGATGATTGATACAATTCTTGGTCAACGGATTTTAATCCCGACACAATTTACTGGGGTTGTCACCATTGAAGCGGCTGATTTAATCGAAGATGCTGTGCTTTTACAAGTCCGTACCGCGAGTGGAGAACTGCGAGAAGCCATCCTCAGCGTTGCAGAAATTGAAACCCTGCTAAGTCAACCCCAAAGCGTTTCTACTCAAACCGTTGATGGTAATGCTTTTTTTCTATTTATTGAATCAACCCGTATTAAAACAGCTTTTGCCTATGACCCCCACTTTGCGGTTAGCTTAAGTGGAGTTCGACCCCTTCCCCACCAATTAGAAGCGGTTTATGAACGCATTCTCCCCCAAGTTAGATTACGGTTTCTGTTAGCAGATGACCCTGGGGCTGGTAAAACCATTATGACCGGGTTATTAATTAAAGAATTAAAATTACGGGGTGTAATTGAACGAGTTTTAATTTTGACTCCAGCGCCGTTAACGACTCAATGGCAGGATGAACTTAAAAACAAATTTGCTGAAACCTATGAAGTAATCACCTCAACTTTGGCAAAAAATCAACTAGCTGGCAACCCTTGGGAGCGGTTTCGTCAATGTATTGCTTCGATTGATTTTGCGAAACGAGAAGATGTGATTCTGGGGCTGTTACAAGTTGATTGGGATTTAGTAATTATTGATGAAGCCCATAAATGTTCTGCTCGAACCCAAGGAGATGAACTGCGGCGCACTGGACGCTATAAATTAGCAGAAGAACTCTCCAAAATCACAGAAAGAATTATTTTGCTAACGGCTACACCCCACCAAGGAGATGTCAATCAATTTCATAACTTTTTACGCTTATTAGACCCGGAACAATTTATTTCTAATACTATTAATCCCGATTTACTTCGATTAGAAAATAGTCCTTGGTTTTTACGACGAATTAAAGAAGAACTGCGAGATTTTAATGGAAAAAAATTGTTTAAACAACGCCATGCTATTACCGTTTCCTTTTCCCTATCTCCGGCTGAAGAATCTCTGTATCACCAAGTCACCCAATATATTAACCGCTATTTAGGGAAAACCCCAGGACGGAAACAAGCCGCCGTTGCTTTAGCGCGAACGGTATTACAACGACGGTTAGCGAGTAGTTTAAACGCCATTCTCAATTCCTTAAAAAAACGACAACAACGGTTTTCAGATTTATTAGAAGAATTAGAACAACTTCCGCCCCAAGACCAACGCCAACGGTTAATTAACTTAGGAAAACCTGTTGATAGTGAAGTAGAATCTGATGATTGTTCTGAAGAAGATTTAGAAGATTTTGCCGTTGAATTAACCTTAGCGGAACAATTAGAACAATTACGAGAAGAATTACGGGAACTCAAACGCTTGGTTAAATTAGCCCAAGAAACAATAGCACAAGGGAAAGAATGTAAACTCAATGAATTAGAAAACTGTTTAAAACGCAGTGAATTTAGCGAGTTAAAAGATGGACGGGGAAAACTGTTAATTTTTACCGAACATCGAGACACCTTAGAATATCTGAAAAAAAATCTGAATGCTTGGGGTTATAGTACCTGTGAAATTCATGGGGGGATGAATGTTATCCAACGAAAAGAAGCCCAAAAAGATTTTCGGTCTAATCAACAAATTTGTCTTGCTACCGAAGCGGCTGGAGAAGGAATTAACCTACAATTTTGTCGGTTAATGATTAATTATGACATTCCCTGGAACCCTAACCGTTTAGAACAACGCATGGGACGAATTCACCGCATTGGACAGGAACATGAAGTTTATATTTTTAACTTGGTTTCAATTAAAACAGTAGAAGGACGGGTTTTAAATAAATTATTAACCAAATTAGAAGAAATTAAAAATGCGATGGGGGATAGGGTTTTTGATGTGATAGGTCAACTGTTACAAGTCAATGAAATTCGCTTTGAGGATTTAGTTCGAGAAGCGACTTACTCCCAAACGAACGAAAATAAAGCCATAGAAACCATTGACCATATTGCGACTGAACGCTTACAAGCCTTAGAACAAGCGACGGGATTAGCCTTAGCCACATCCCATGTCGATTTAAGTCAAATCTGCACAACAAAAACCCAGGATTATCATTCAGAAGAACAACGGTTAATGCCTTATTATGTGGAAGAATTTTTCCAGAAAGCTTGTCATTATTTGCGGGTCAATTTAGAAGTCAGAGCCGATGGTTTATGGCGAATTCCTTATGTTAAAGAAGAATTTCGCTCCGAACAGTTAGAAGCTGTCAGACGGTTAGGAACGCCGGATAAAAATTATGCAAAATTGACGTTTTACAAACAACATTTAGAAACAACTCATCATCAAGATGCAGAATTTCTCTCCCCTGGACATTGCCTATTTGCAGCTATAGCAGAACGCTTAGACCGACAACTGAAAGAAAAAGTGGGACAACAAACGGCTATTTTTACCGATACTGATACAGATACCCCCTATCGAATTCACTTTTTTAAGGTACAAATTGAAGGACAAACCAGTCACGGAGAACCGCAAATTCTCAACGCCCGACTCACTGCATTAGCTGAACAATTATCGGGTGAACTGAGTTTAATCGCGGCGGATAGTTTGCATGATTTATCCCCAACTCCCCTGGGGTTTGTTCCAGAGTCCGAGAACATTCTGCACCCCCTGACGCCAATAGAACAGCAAAAACTGGAAAGTGTGTTAAAAGTGAAAGTTCAACGAGCTTTAATGGAGGAATCTCGCAGCCAACGGCAACGAGAGTTACAAATTCGGCAAGATTATCTCAAAAAGTCGATGGACATGGCTCTTCGGGAAGCTCAACTCACTCAAATGAGATTAGCGGCTAAAGTAGCCCAGGGGGATGAAACTTATCGGGTGGCACGGGATAGCGCCCAAAACAAAGTTCGCACCCTGCAAGAACGGTATAAAACCAAACAAACCGAACTGGATTATCTGCAAATTGTCCGACCCGGACGGGTGATGTACTTGGGAACGGCGCTGGTGTATCCCACTCCCCAGGAAACCTTAACGCCGATGATGCGAAATGACCCAGAGGTGGAAGCTTTTGCTATACAGTTCGTGATGGACTATGAACGCCAGCAGGGATGGCAACCAGAGGATATCAGTCATTATCACGATGGCAGTGGTTTTGATATTCGCAGTATTGGGCCGAGTCCTGACAATTTGCAACCGCCTCCGGTGCGACGCATTGAAGTGAAGGGACGGGCACAATTCGGGCAAGGAGTGTCATTAACGGCCAATGAATGGCGCAAAGCTTTACAGTTGGGGGATTCTTATTGGTTATATGTGGTTTGGGGATGTCATACGTCTAACCCAGAGTTACTGAGAATTCCTAACCCAACTCAGGTTTTAGCGAGGGATGCGAAGGAAATTCAGCAGGTGACTCGTTATTTAGTGGAGGGGGAAGCCTTACAACGAAATGCGCTGATAGAGTGAAAAATGCTTTACCGGGTTTGGTGAGAATCCGTTAAACTAATAACGAAAACCTATTGTTCATTCACCTTTGATTCAAAGCTTTGGCGATAAACGAACTGAGGATTTATTTCAAGGGATTTCTAATCGAGAAACTCGGAAATTTCTGGCAGATTTAATTAAAGTAGCGGTGCGAAAACTGGATATGTTGAATGCGGCTTATCAATTGGAGGATTTACGTTCGCCACCGGGCAATCGTTTAGAAGCTTTAAAAGGCGATTTAAAAGGCTTTTATAGTATCCGAATTAATGAGCAATGGCGGATTATTTTTCAATGGCAAAATGGCAATGTTTTGGCTGTAAAAATTGTTGATTACCATGATTAAATTATCTATGTTACCTCGAAATAGAATTCCAACTCATCCTGGGGAAATTTTATCGGAGGAATTTTTAATTCCTTTAAGTTTAACTCAAGTGGCTTTAGCAGAACATTTGGGGGTTCCGGTACAACGAATTAATGAAATTGTTAAAGGAAAACGAGGGATAACACCGGAAACGGCTTGGTTATTCGCTCAAGCATTCCAAACCTCTCCTGAGTTTTGGATGAATTTACAAATCCAATATGATTTGACTTTAAATCAACCTAAAATAAAAACACCACCCATTATTTTATCCCCAGGTTAAAACTTTTTTAGATTTCCTAACGACCCAAAGAAACCGGGTTTTTCCGAAAATACTTCGTTGTGACCCACATATTTTCTAAAAAACCCGGTTTATCGGCCCCCATCTGTCAGTCTTACCTAACTTTTTAATTCCTAATTCCCATGAACCCAGAACGCCGTTTAATTGAAGATTTTATCCCCATTCGAGAAATATCTGCTGAATCTGCTAGAGAAAAATCCATTAGAAAGGGTCATATTTCAACGCTGCATTTATGGTGGGCGAGACGGCCATTAGTGGCGGCGAGGGCTGCGGTTTTTGCTTCGTTAGTGGCGGCGCCCGAAACCCACCAAAAACGCACGGCTTTGAAACAATTTATGATTGATTTATGTAAATGGGAAACGGGAACTCCGACCTTAGAAAAAGCTAGAAAACAAATTTTAGAAGCGCAAAAAATTAGATTAAATTTACCGGAAAATACTCCCTTAGATGAAGTCCCACCACCGAAGGTTTTAGATATGTTTGCGGGGGGTGGAGCAATTCCGTTAGAGGCGTTACGGTTAGGGTGTGAAACCTATGCAGTTGATTTAAACCCAGTTGCTCATATTATTGAATTGTGTACGTTAGTTTATCCGCAAAAATATGGGAATAAATTGGCGGATGAGGTGGAAAAATGGGGCAATTGGGTGATTGAAAAGGTGAGGGATGAAATCGGGGATTTATATCCAGAAATTCGGGTGGGAGAGGTTTTAGTTCCAGAAGGTGAACAGTTAAATTTATTTACTCAATCTCAACCCCAACAGTGTAGAGACGCGCCATGGCACGTCTCTACTCCGGTTGCTTATTTATGGACTAGAACGGTTAAATGTCCGAACCCTAGTTGTGGGGCGACGGTTCCTTTAGTCCGACAAACTTGGTTATGTAAAAAAAGTAAAAAGTATGTAGCTTTGCAGGTTATTCCGAATTATGAAACGAAGACAGTAGAGTTTAAAGTTGTTGAATCTAC
>NZ_JBJUDF010000166.1:0-8936 GCF_046067725.1 Planktothrix sp. | reverse complement strand
ATGGCGGACAAGAATATGTTGTAATTCTCCGGCTTGTTCGGCTCGATAAATTTCATCATAAATGGGTAAATTTGCCCCCCCTGGATAGCCAAAAATATGTTTAACACCGTGACGTTTCAGGCTATCAATTAAGGCAAAAGCACCCGATACTTGCTGCTGAGTCTGCATATCGTTCTCCTGAGAGTGAAGCAATTTTGTTTGGAGGTTTGCTGTTTAAACAAGAAGGTAATTTTAGGATTAATTATGGTTTGATGTCTTAAATAGATTTGTAGTTCAGTTTACTTTCTTGTAAAAGTTAGCGTTTGACTCCCTCATTTCAAATCATCCTATTTCCACTTCTATACTAGAACAATTTGATCAAATCAAAACTATATTTTTTATTAAATTTTAGAAAATTTTAGAAACCGGGTTTCTTCCAGAAACCCGGTTTCTAGGTAAGAACAGAAACTGGATTTTCCTGTTGTTTGAGTAATAAACCATATTCTAAGCCTTCCACAACCGCTTGATAGGACGCATCAATAATATTGGTTGAAACCCCTACGGTTGTCCAACGTTGATGACCGTTACTCGACTCGACTAAAACACGAGTTTTCGCGGATGTTCCTGAACCTCCATCGAGAATTCTAACTTTATAATCCCGCAATTGAAATTCAGCAATCATCGGATAAAAATTCATCAAGGCTTTTCTTAATGCGGCATCTAACGCCGACACAGGGCCATTTCCTTCGGCGGCTTCTAAAATATCTTGACCATTCACCGTTACTTTTACAGTGGCTAAAGCTTGACAAATTTCATCACTCGATTTATCACAATGAACTTGAAATCCTTTTAAGGTAAAAAAGGTTTGGCGAGTTCCTAATGCTTCTCGCATTAATAAATCAAAACTGGCTTCCGCCGCTTCAAATTGATAGCCTTGATTTTCTAAATCCTTCAGTTGTTGTAAAATTTTTCGACTGGTAGGATTATTCCGATCTAAATCAATGCCAAAGGTTCTGGCTTTTGCTAAAACATTACTTAATCCCGCTTGATCTGAAACGACAATGCGCCGTTGATTTCCAATGGTTTCTGGGGGAAGATGTTCATAGGTTAAGGGATTTTTTTGTACCGCAGAAACATGAATTCCTCCTTTATGGGAAAAGGCAGATAACCCCACAAACGGCGCATGATCATCGGGAGCTAAATTAGCAACTTCACTAACAAATCGACTAACTTCTGTCAGTTTTTTAATCGATTCATTGCCAATACAATTATAACCTAATTTTAATTGTAAATTAGGAATTAAGGTACAAAGGTTAGCATTTCCACAACGTTCGCCATAACCATTAATGGTTCCCTGTACCATATTAACGCCTTCTAATACGGCTGCGATCGCATTGCCAACGGCTGTTCCTGAATCGTTATGAGTATGAATCCCAAATTGTAAAGGAAACGGGGTTTCTAAGGGTTTCAAAGCTTGAATCACGTCACGGACAATTTGAGTAATTTCATGGGGTAACGTTCCGCCATTTGTATCACAAAAAACTAACCATTCAGCCCCAGCTTTTGCCGCCGTCTTTAAGGTTTCTAGGGCATAATTCGGGTTAGCTTTATATCCATCAAACCAATGTTCGGCATCATAAATGACTCGCCTACCTTGACTGCGGAAAAATTGAATCGTATCCTCAATCATGGCGAGATTTTCGGTTAAAGTCGTTTGCAATCCTTCCGTAACGTGCAAATCCCACGATTTCCCAAATAACGTAACCCAAAGGGTTCCTGCTGATAAAATTGCTTTTAAATTATCATCTTCTTCTGCGTGGCTATTCGGGCGTCGAGTCGAACAAAAAGCTACAACTTCTGAAGTCGTTAAAGGTTCTTCTCGTAACTTCCAAAAAAATTGAACATCTTTAGGATTCGCTCCCGGCCATCCTCCTTCAATAAAAGGAATTCCTAAACTATCTAATTGACGTGCAATTATCAATTTATCATCCAAAGATAAGGATAATCCTTCTCGTTGTGCGCCGTCTCTTAACGTGGTATCGTAAATCCAAAGGGGTTGAGTCATGGCTTATAAAATTAACACTTAACAATAAATTTGATCACTTGCAAATCAAGATGAGATTGATGAATGATCGAGATCCAGAAGTTAGCATTCCATCACAGTGTTATTGTGGCGTTTTGCTCTCTGACTGCTACTTTAATTATAAACGGGTTAACTATATTTTCCTTTTTCACTCTGATTTTACTTTGAAAACTCTGATTTTGATCTTGAAAAAAAGTAACAATTCAGTTAAGAATTATTGCATAACTTTTATTAAGGGAAAAATGGTACAAATTCAAGCTCAAGGAAAAACCATCACTTGCGAACCGGGTGCAAATCTGCGGAAAGTCTTATTAGAGAATGGCGTTGATCTCTATAATGGTCAAGCTTCCCTCATCAACTGTCATGGGTTAGGTACCTGTGGGACTTGTTGCGTGGAAATTGAAGGAGAAGTCTCCGAACCCCAAGGGAAAGAAAAAATCCGTCTTGCTCTACCTCCCCACTCCTCCAAGAACCAGCGCCGTTTAGCTTGTCAGGTTAAAGTTCTGGGAGACATCAAAGTTAAGAAATATGACGGGTTCTGGGGTCAAGGTTCGCAAACCGCCTGGACTCCATAATTTTCAGAAACCGGGTTTTTGACTGAACTGAATACTCAGGATCAAAATCTCAATTAAAAACCCGGTTTCTCGACTTCGCCGTTAACTTTCAGAAACCGGGTTTTTCAGTTAAGTTAATACTCCGCATCAAAATCTGGATAAAAACCCAGTTTCTCAACTCCGCAGCGATCGCATTCTGAGACTAAAATGATCGTTATTAGTCCTGTGGTCTTAAACCTAAATAGCAATAATCACAGACTACAATTTCCCCGGCTCCAACCCCATTCTTCTACACCAACAGAGATTTGTGAACCCGGTTTAACATTACCACCGGAAAGATCGACTAAAGTAACTGTCACTGCTGCCATTAAAGAGCCTCTATAAATCGGTTGGCCTTTGTCATTGTTAGAGACGAACTCAAGGGTTGAGACTTGGGGAGGTTGTCCTGAGCGTTCCCAACGAATTTGGGTAAAACGTCCATTCAGAAACTGGGCTGAGTAAGTCCACCCATTGTTCATCCGTCCAGTACAAGAGAAGGTTTGAGCCGCATTGACGGGTAACAATAGGGTCTCTCCGAAGACTAAACCTACCGTTGCTAATCCTGTTAAGCCTGCGATCGCACAGTTTCTCAATTTCGAGTTCCAATCCATTTTCATTTATTGTTCCTGATTAATCTGACGAGAACGCTTGAAATTGTAACTCTAAACGCGGTGTGATCAACAAAAACACGCTTAACCGATACAGCCGATATTATTGAAGTCCGAGATGATGAAAATCCTAGTTATCGCATAAGAACTCTCAGTAAAAAAGATGATGAATCGGGTGCGTGCGCTACGCTTACACACCCTACGGTTTATTGTTGATTATCTTGGTTTTGAACTTGATTTGGATCATCCGTTGAAGGTTCAGAATTAGGAACAGGGTTAGTAGAGCTATCAAAATATTGATAAATCGTTGAAGAAATTTGACGAATTAATTCTTCGGCTTGAGGATTATCTTCTTCTCGCTGAACTAATACTCCGACTAAATATCGTTTTCCATTCGGCATATCAACTAAACCAATATCGCCAGAAACCGTGTCAATATTGCCTGTTTTATGAGCAATAAACGCACCCTCCCCTAAACCACTGGGTAATAAAGAACGATTGCGAGTTTGCTGCATAATTCGTAACAGAAAATCACGAGATTTCATAGAAACCAACTTTCCTTGATTGATTTCCGCCATTAATGTTACTAAATCTTTGCTAGTTGTTTTATTGGTTCCTTCCAAATCAGGAAGAATATTTTGCATTTGAGTTTGTTTTAATTGCCAGGATAAAAATTCTTGATTCAGAGTTTCTATTCCTCCCAAACGTTCAATAATCATATTGGTAGCCGTATTATCACTATTGGTAATCATTAAAGTAGCGGTTTCTAAAGCCGTAAATTTACTACCAATCGGTTTATCTTGGAGTTCTCCAGACCCTTTTGCAATATGTTTTTCCTCCATTGTTAAAATTTCATCTAACCGAATTCTACCTTCATCAACGGCTTGAAAAAATGAAACTAAAATGGGAACTTTAATGGTACTAGCAGCAGGTAAAGGGGTTTCCCCGGCAATATCAACATAATTTCCCGTATCCAAATCAACAAGAAATACCCCTGGTTTTAACGTCGGTGAATCCTGAGCTAAAGCTAGAATTGCTGTTTTTAAATCTGTCGCTTCTTGAGTTAGTTGTAACGGTTGAACCTGAGTATTAGAAGGGTGAGAATTAGGGTTTTGTTGTTGTTCTAAAGTTAAATTAACCGTTTGATTCGCTTCTGCACTCGAACGTCCCAAAGCATTTAAAATCGAGAGAATCGTCCCTGAAATTACACCAATTCCAATTCCTAAAATTAACAGACGAGTGGCGTAAACCATAGGCGACACTCGACGTTTTTTCCGTATCCGTTTTACAGGTTGATTGGGTGCGGGAACTGGAGAAACGGTGGCCACCCGATCCATCGGGGGACGACGGGAACGTTGAGGCTTTGATACCGTAGGCTTAAGAAACGGTAAAACCGAAGTCAGGGTGGCTTTCTGTGATGGCCGTTTACCCGGTTGAGATGCAGATTGACGAGATTTGGGTCGTCTGGAGGGTTGTTGTCGAAGTTGAGACACCAGGGGGTCAAAAGACTCTAAACGACTGGGATCAACTTTCTGGCGGGGTTCTCGTGAACGATCCCGACGAGGAACAGGTTGAGGTTGAGGAGGAGGAGTTGAACGACGAGAACGACGTCGAGGTTGTGATTTCGACAAATTGCCATTACGGGACTTGGGATCGGAGGACGCAGAGTCCGAGTTAGAAACAGACGATTTTGAGAAGAACGACTGACGCGGAGATCGTTGAGCCACACCTAACACCTGACTAGGACTTTAAGACTGTTTGAAAACGTTGATCGAAATCATTTCCCACCCGACCTCATGATCGGCTCTCACCTCTCCTCTCAACCATCAGTCAAGGGAAAGGGGGTTTGTTTCAACCCGATCGGGTGTCGCTTTTAGGGTATCATCAATTGCAACAAAATTGTTACAATTTATTGCCCATTCCACTTGACTCAGGATACCCCGTAACATTGCCACTTCTTCCCCCGTTAAATCAGCACGATTAAACAAACGGCGGAATTTTTTCATGCGGCTATTAACGGTATGGGGATACAAATATCCAACTCGAAGTAACAAGCTTTCCAACTGTTGATAATATCCTTCTAAAACGTCTAAGGAAACCGTAGAAGGGTTGGGACTTTCCATCGGCTGTGCTGGAGTCGGTTGGATTTCTAACGCTAAATATCGTAATTCATAACAACACACTCCAACAGCTTGAGCTAAATTTAAAGACGGATAATTAGAACTCGAAGGAATACGCAGAAACCGTTGAGCATAACTCAATTCATCATTATTTAAACCTCGATCTTCTGGGCCAAAAATTAAAGCCGAAGGACAATCTAATAACCAAGGTAAAACCGTTCTGGGATCTTCTAAATCAGTGGGTAACGCTTGGGAGCGAGATCGCGCTGTTGTTGCGATCGCTCGTTGACATCCGGTTAAGGCTTCGGGTAGAGACGAAACGATGATGGCCTGTTCTAAAATATCAGCCGCATGAACCGCCATTTTTTTCGCTTCATCCCCCAGGGGATCACAATGAGGGTTGACTAATATTAATTGCTCTAATCCCATATTTTTCATCACCCGCGCCACTGAACCCACATTTAACGCTCCGGCGGGTTCAACTAAGACAATGCGGATGAAAGTTAATCGGGTGTTCTCAGAAACGGTCTGTGACATGGAAATGGTATGATCATCCGAGATTGAAGCAACTCCATTAACTTAGCATGGCGCGAAAGCAATCCAAGTCAAACTTACCGACGAAGATTTGTCCTGTTTGCGATCGCCCCTTCACCTGGCGAAAAAAATGGGCGAACTGTTGGGATGAAGTCAAATATTGTTCTGAACGCTGTCGTCGCCGTCGTTCTTCCTCTGACGCACAGCCAATGGAACAGCCCCAATAACGCCCCGATATGAGTTCACTTTACAATACATTCATGGTGGTTCAACCTAAACTGATTATTCATGGTGGTGCTGGCAGTTCTCTCCAAGGTAAAGGAGGGTTAGAAGCCGTTCGTAAATCCCTGTATCAAGTTATTGATCAAGTCTACGCCTTACTGCTCCAAGGAGCCAACGCTAAAGAAGCGGTGGTGCGTGGTTGTCAATTGCTCGAAAATGACCCCCGATTTAATGCGGGTACCGGTTCTGTTTTACAGTCCGATGGCCAAATTCGCATGAGTGCCTCCTTAATGGATGGAACCTTAAAGCGGTTTAGTGGCGTGATTAACGTTTCACGGGTCAAAAATCCCATCGATTTAGCCGTTTTCTTACAAAATGCCTCGGATCACGTTTTATCCGATTATGGTGCGGCTGAATTAGCACGGGAACTGCAACTTCCCCTTTATAATCCCCTCACGGATCAACGGTTAAAAGAATGGTTAGAAGACCGTAAAGATAATTTTCAACGCAGTATGGCCAATGTAATCTCGGAATCTGCGGGAACTGGAACCATTGGGGTTGTTGCCTTGGATCAAAATGGCCAATTAGCCGCCGGAACTTCAACCGGAGGGAAAGGGTTTGAACGTATTGGTCGGGTGAGTGACTCGGCGACTCCGGCGGGAAATTACGCCACCGATCAAGCGGGAGTCAGTTGTACCGGAATTGGGGAAGATATTCTTGATGAATGTTTAGCCGCTAAAATTGTAACGCGGGTCACGGATGGTCAAACCTTAAAAGCCGCCTTTGATAAATCCTTTGGGGAAGCTCAACAGCGTCAACGAGATTTTGGAGCCATTGGTATTGATGCCACAGGAGCGATCACCTGGGGAAAAACCTGTGATGTGATTCTAGCAGCCTTCCACAACGGTGAAAACAAAGGAGATAGTTTAGAAGCCACTCAAGGACTGAGCGTGTTTTCTTGTTAACTTTTCAAACACAATTCATACTTCCTAGAAGTGGATGATTTATAATTCAGGTGTGATTATTCTGCGGATTACTATGTTCGTTGAGCACTTGTATGACTGGGTGCAGAAATTGATTTGCAATAGGTCAATACTATCATTTTTATTGATCTTACAATCCTTTCAAACCAACATGAAGAAATTATTAAAAAATCGATTAATTTTCTTCAGGTTTTTTGAAGATTGTCGAAACACCAAGCTCTGCATCTACCTGATCAATACACCCCTGATAGTCATGCAAATGATTCTTGGCTTATCCGCTCAAGGAGTTTAGAGTATGAGACGGATTTTAGTTGTTGATGACTCGGCAACAATGCGAAAAATGGTAATCGCATCCTTGCGCGATTTAACCGATGTCAGTTTTAGCGAAGCGGGAAATGGTTTTGAAGCCATTGAACAACTTGAAGTTGCTCCCTTTGATTTGATGATATTGGATTTGAATATGCCAGAGATGCACGGATTAGAAGTTCTAAAATTTGTTTTAGAACACCCCAGTTATCACTCAACACCGATTGTCATTCTCACAACTAAAGGAGATGAAGATAGTCGGAGTGAGGCCATTGCTGCGGGTGCGGCTTGCTATTTAACGAAACCCTTTCAGCCGCAATTTCTAGCGGGTCAAATTCAAGACTTACTAACTTCAGTTCCGGTTTAAAAACCATTTCTTCTTCGCTGATTTTATGTAAAATTATGCTTTTTATGAGAGGTATTTATATTGCTCTGATGAGGTGAATCTAACTGTGTCCAATCCGCCTAACAACAATTTTTTCGAGGATTTCCTAGAAGATTATTTTGCCGAATGTGAAGAACATTTAGCCGTCGTCAGACGAGAACTTCTAACGCTTGAATCTTGGATCAATAAATCTCATATTGAAATCTCTCACCTCAATGAATTATTCCGGTGTTTCCATTCCTTAAAAGGGTTATCAGGAATGGTAGGAGTCGGAATGGCGGAAGAATTAGCCCATCAAATGGAAAGCTATTTACGAGTCTTGCGGGATCAACAAATTGTTCTATCTTCTGAAGGTTTTGATGCGTTAATTGCAGGAACAAAACGACTTGAACAAGTGATTACTTGTTATCGAAATCAAACCCCACCACCAGACATTACCGATATCTGCACTCAACTCCAGGCCGTTATTCCCACTCAAACTCTCGAAAACAACCTACTATCCGGTCTTGTGACCCCAGTAGAATTTAAGCTCAAACCCCAAGAACAAGAGCAAATCAATACCGCCCTTAACAATGGGGAAACCCTCTGGCACTTTGTCTTCTCACCCAGTACCCAACTTTCGGAACAAGGAATCCGAGTGAATACGATTCGAGAAGAATTACAAACCTTGGGTCGATTAATTTATACAGCACCTCGGATGAGTGAGGGCAATAAAATCCTATTTGATTTAATTCTAGCAACAGCCCTCCCAGAACTGCCCTTCCAGCAAACCCCGCAACCCGGTTTAACCTGGCAACCCTATTTAACAGGAGCTAACAGCCAAAAGTCAGAAATTACCGCCCAAGAGTTAACTTTTTCCCCCTCTGCTGCCCCCCCTGCCCCGATCAATAAAATTTTCTTACCCTTTAAATTTTCGTGAAGGTTTTGTTTTAGGTCTCGAACCAATCCGATGCCATCAGTATTATGGCCAATGATTTGATCCTCTTTAAATTCGAGGGTATTCACTGCTTCGGCGATTAGAGCTTGACTAGAATGTTTATTTGCGAGTTGATAAGCTTCTTTTTTAAAAGGTAAGGTTATATTAACCCCAATGAATTTTTGTGCAATGAGTGCTTTGACTGTA
>NZ_JBJUDF010000165.1:0-52900 GCF_046067725.1 Planktothrix sp. | reverse complement strand
GGCTTTTGGTCATGCGTTAGTGGAATATTGGACACAAAAACTCACCATTGAACAAATGCAACAGCGATTTCAATTTTATAGCACTACTTGAAGAGGGAACAGGGAACAGGGAACAGGGAACAGTAAGAGGTGAATGAGTTTCAGGGTTTATAAATGTCCTCACTGTAATGTGTAGTGCTATAGATGAACTAGGGCTAATAGAAATTCGTTGGATTTTATCGTAGGGGTTTGGGAACAAAACCCTGTAGAGACCTTCCATAGAAAGTCTCTACGTGAGGTTTAGCTTTTCCCGGTTATACAAATCATGAATCAGCGTGTTGACGATACCAATCAATGGTATTTTTTAACCCTTCTTTAAAGCCAACTTCTGCCACAAATCCGAACTTTTCTTTAGCTCTGGTTGTATCTAAACAACGGCGCGGTTGACCATTAGGTTGATCAGTTTCCCAGACAATTTCTCCCTCAAATCCCATCAATTCACAAATCGTTTCTACTAAGTCTTTAATTTTAACTTCGTGATGGGTTCCTAAATTCACAGGATCAGGTTCATTGTACAATTGGGTTGCCATGACAATTCCCCGTGCAGCATCCGTTGAATATAAAAACTCACGGCTAGGACTGCCATCTCCCCAAACAGGAAGGGTTTGATCTCCTCGTTTTTGAGCTTCATAAACCTTGCGAATTAATGCTGGAATCACGTGGGAACTTTTCGGATCAAAATTATCTTCTGGGCCGTATAAATTCACGGGTAACAGATAGATCCCATTAAAACCATATTGTTGACGATAAGCTTGTAATTGCACCAATAATGCTTTTTTAGCGACCCCATAGGGCGCGTTCGTTTCTTCGGGATATCCGTCCCAAAGATCATCTTCTTTAAACGGAACAGGCGTAAACTTAGGATAGGCGCAAATTGTCCCCACACAAACAAACTTTTCGACCCCTGCACGATAGGCGCTATCAATTAATTGAGTACCCATCATTAAGTTATCGTAGAACAATTCAGCAGGTTTAACTAAATTTAAGCCAATACCGCCAACATGAGCCGCCAAATGAATCACAATATCTTGATTCTGAACAACTTTTTGGCAAGCCTCTAATGTACAAAGATTATAATCTTTAGAACGAGGGATCATAATCTGATTGAGATCAGCACCTGCTTGTTGCAATTGTGCGACCACTTGACGTCCTAAAAACCCTGCACCTCCTGTCACCAAAATCCGTTTATTTTTTAAGTCAAGAGAACTCATAAATTTAGCCTCTAATTGATCAATCACTACTCAAATTGATAGGTTGTTTCCTCAGTTTGCTCCAAGGCTTTGAGATCAGCATCTACCATTAATTTAACTAATTCTTCAAAGGTAACGCTGGGTTCCCATCCTAATTTTGCTTTGGCTTTAGCGGGATCACCGATTAAAATATCGACTTCCGCCGGACGCAAATAACGTTGATCAAATTTGACATAATTTTGCCAATCTAAATTGACATAACCAAAGGCAATATCTAAGAATTCTCGAATCGAATGGGTTTCATTGGTCGCAATCACATAATCATCCGCTTCCGAATGTTGAAGCATCATCCACATCGCCCGAACATAATCTTTTGCATAGCCCCAATCCCGTTTAGAATCGAGATTTCCTAGATAAATTTCCTTTTGTTTTCCTTTGACAATTCGAGCCACTGCACGGGTAATTTTGCGGGTAACAAAGGTAGGGCCACGACGGGGACTTTCATGGTTAAATAAAATCCCATTACAAGCAAATAAACCGTAGGATTCTCGATAGTTTACCGTTTGCCAATGACCATAAACTTTAGCACAGGCATAGGGACTGCGGGGATAAAACGGTGTCGTTTCTTTTTGGGGAATTTCTAACACTTTCCCGAACATTTCTGAAGATCCCGCTTGATAAAAACGAACTTCAATTCCGGTACGTTGCTGATAATCTCGAATTGCTTCTAATAACCGTAATACCCCCATCCCAACAGCATCAACCGTATATTCTGGGGAATCAAAACTCACCCGAACATGAGATTGAGCACCGAGATTATAAATTTCTACGGGTTGAACTTCTTCTAAAATTCGACGTAACGTTGTACCGTCTGTTAAATCTCCATAATGTAGAAATAACCGAGCCTCGACGTTATGAGGATCTTTATAAAGATGGTCGATGCGCTCGGTATTAAAGCTAGAGCATCGGCGGATAATTCCATGAACTTCATAGCCTTTTTCTAGTAACAATTCACTCAGGTATGAGCCATCTTGACCCGTAATTCCAGTAATTAAGGCTCTTTTCCGTTCCGTCATTTATTCTATTCCTTATGGTTTTGTAGGTTAGTATTCCCTTGTTTAATTGTACAGAACAATTATTGGGGAAAGTGTATCTTGTCTGCACCCCAGAACACTATCAGCAATTGAGTCATTGAATCTATCATTCTGACCTTGCAGACCCATCAGCCCTGGATCTGTATCCATCCCCAAATTAACCTGAACTTCGGTTTTATTCAAGGCGATTGCAATTTCTGTAGGATGTTGCAACGTTAATTCTACCTCTCGCTGATTCTAACAATCAGGGGGTCATCCTTATCTGGTTTTCCCACTTAGAAACTCACTGCATTCTCAGCAATGATTTCTGATGGGGTAAGCCGTTGGTTAAGAGAAACTGAGGTAACAGGGTCGGAAACCGTTCAACTCTGACCATTTGGCGAAATAAAATTCCTGTGACTTCACCCCCCATTGCAGACAAGCCAACAATTAAAATAGGAATCATCCGATGTAAAATTTGATCTTTCATTTTATGCTGAAAGGTTGGTCTGATTTTTTTTAAAGTGAGTGTTATGACTTTTTCTCCCAAATTCTCCACTGGTAGCGAAATTCGTGAAAAATTCCTCAATTTTTATGCCGAAAGAGGACATAAAATTTTGCCCAGTGCGTCTTTAGTTCCCGAAGACCCGACGGTTTTATTAACCATTGCGGGGATGCTACCCTTTAAACCGATATTTCTGGGACAGCGACAAGCCGAAGTTCCCCGCGCTACAACCTCCCAAAAATGTATCCGTACTAATGATATTGAAAATGTAGGCAGAACCGCTAGACACCACACATTTTTTGAAATGTTGGGTAATTTTAGCTTTGGAGATTATTTTAAAGAACAAGCGATCGCTTGGGGATGGGAAATTTCCACAAAAGTCTTTGAGTTACCTCCAGAACGTTTAGTTGTGAGTGTATTTGAGGAAGATGACGAAGCCTTTGCCATTTGGCGCGACCAAATTGGAGTTCCTCCCCAACGCATTAAACGCATGGGAGAAGCGGACAACTTCTGGAAATCTGGCCCTACTGGCCCCTGTGGCCCTTGTTCGGAAATTTATTATGATTTTCACCCCGAACGCGGCGAAGACAATATTGATTTAGAAGATGATACTCGGTTTATTGAGTTTTATAACTTAGTTTTTATGCAATATAACCGAGATAATGATGGCAATTTAACCCCCTTACAAAATAAAAATATTGACACAGGAATGGGGTTAGAACGCATGGCACAAATTTTGCAACAGGTTCCGAATAATTACGAAACGGATCTGATTTTTCCGATTATTAAAACGGCGGCGGAAATTGCCAAAATCGACTATCACAAATCCGATGATAAAACTAAAGTTTCCCTAAAAGTAATTGGAGATCATATTCGGGCGGTTGTACATTTAATTGCTGATGGTGTTACGGCTTCTAATATTGGGCGGGGTTATATTTTACGGCGCTTAATTCGGCGGGTCGTTCGTCATGGTCGGTTAATTGGAATTAACGGAGAATTTACAACCCTAGTCGCTGAAACTGCCATTCAATTATCAGAAACAGCTTATCCGAATGTTCGTCAACGGGAAACAGCAATTAAGGGGGAATTACAAAGAGAAGAAACCCGGTTTTTAGAAACCTTAGAACGGGGTGAAAAACTGTTAGCAGAAATCATTGATAAAGCTAAGGGTCAAATTTCCGGTCAAGATGCTTTTGTCTTATATGATACCTATGGTTTCCCCTTAGAATTAACCCAAGAAGTTGCTGAGGAAAATGGGTTAACCGTAGATATTCAAGGGTTTGAAACGGCAATGGAAGAACAACGCCGCCGTTCTCAAGAAGCCCATGAAACCATTGATTTAACCGTTCAAGGCAGTTTAGATCAACTCGCAGAACATATTCACTCAACGGAATTTTTAGGCTATACGTTGTTGGCTTCAGATGTTAAAGTTGAAGCGGTTTTAGTGAATGGAAAACCTGTTGAGGAAGCAGAAGCAGGAACAGAAATTCAAGTGATTTTGAATAAAACTCCTTTCTATGCCGAGTCTGGAGGACAAATTGGCGATCGCGGTTATTTAAGTTATGGAGATACCGTCATTCGGGTTTATGATGTTAAAAAAGAATCCAATATTTTCATCCATTTTGGACGAATTGAACGGGGAAAAATTACCCCTGGAATGACCTTAACTGCCCAAATTGATCGTGCCTGTCGTCGTCGTGCCCAAGCCAACCATACCGCAACCCATTTGTTACAATCGGCATTAAAATTAATCGTCGATCCTTCCATTTCTCAAGCAGGTTCTTTAGTGGATTTTGAACGGTTACGGTTTGATTTTAATTGTCCACGAGGGTTAACAACTGAAGAACTGCAACAAGTTGAAGATCAAGTCAATCGTTGGATCACCGAAGCTCATCCAGCCGTTATTGCGGAAATGGCATTAGAAGAAGCCAAAGCCAAAGGCGCTACCGCGATGTTTGGAGAAAAATATTCAGACGTGGTGCGGGTGGTTGATTATTCTGGAGTTTCGATGGAATTATGCGGCGGAACTCATGTTAGTAATACCGCAGAAATTGGGCTATTTAAGATTATTTCAGAAACGGGAATTGCATCAGGAATTCGACGCATTGAAGCCGTAGCCGGACAATCGGTTTTAGAGTATTTGCAAGTACGAGATACGGTGGTTAAAGATTTAGGCGATCGCTTTAAAGCCAAACCTGAAGAATTACCCGACCGAATTACCAATTTACAACAGGAGTTAAAAACAACTCAGAAACAATTAGAAGCCGTTAAAGCGGAATTAGCGATCGCAAAATCTGAACAATTATTAACAACGGCTGAAACCATTGGTGAGTTTAAATTAATTGTAGCAGAACTGAATGATGCGGATGCAGAATCCTTAAAAACCGCCGCAGAACGTCTCCAACAAAAGTTAGGAGAAAGTGCTGTTATCTTAGGTTCAGCAACAACCGATGGTAAGGTTAATTTTGTTGCCGCCTTCAGTAAAACTGTTAATAACAAAGGCTTACAAGCGGGTAAATTTATTGGCGGGATTGCCAAAATTTGCGGCGGTGGCGGTGGCGGTCGTCCGAATTTAGCGCAAGCGGGAGGACGGGATGCAACGAAGTTAAAAGAAGCCTTGAAGAGTGCAAAAATGCAGTTAGTTGATGGGTTGAAATAGTTAACTTATACCCCCTCTCCTAACAGGGGAGGGGCTTTTTATATTCTCAGATTTAGCATAGAATGAAGAACGATTAGCCCATATTTTACTGCATCCTGAATTAACAGCAATGGAGGTTGAAGTAGAAATCACCCTCCAAAACCCAGAACAAGTTAGGCGATCGCGCACTGATCATAGCGTTGAGTCTTTCTAGCAAGGCTTGTGGGTAAAAAAATTAAGTGCGTGACAGCTTATCCTCAATTCTGATTATTTACCCTAAATTTAACTTTTTGCTAAAAAAATGAATATAATGATATTGTCTAAATCCTCCTAGTTACCTAACATTAAAAAACCGTAGGGTGTGTAAGGGCAGCGCACGCACCATCCCAAAATCTAAGGATAAAAAATGCTGAACAAACTACTGACTATCTTATTTTTAACCCTAACCTTAATCCTAACTTCTTTCCATTCCACCGCATTCGCCACTAATCTCGATACCGGAGCCCAAATTTTTGAAGCGCAATGTGTGGGATGTCATGTCGGAGGCGGAAATATTGTCCGACGGGGAAAAACCCTCAAGAAAAAAGCGTTAGAACGTAATCATCTGAATACCTTAGAATCAATTTCAGCTTTAGTTACTAATGGTAAAAATAATATGTCTGCTTACAAAGATCGCTTAACAGATGCAGAAATTCAAGCGGTTTCTGCTTATGTTTTAGAACAGGCAGAAAAGAATTGGAACAAGTAAAAAAAACCGGGTTTATAACAGTTATAAATCCGGTTTTATTGATGGCATTTATTAAATATAATCACTTATTAATTAATAAAAGCAGATTCAGGAAGCCAGATTCCTAGTTCACCTTCTTTTATTTGAAAACACAGTCTTTTGTGTTCTAATTATGGAAAATGATCAATACCCCCTTAACAGATAATCTACTAAGGGGAAATTAAGTTAATATTAATGCTAATTTGCACCCAAGGCTTTTAAGTGATGGTCTTTTTGCTGAAGCCATTTAATTTTTTTTCTGCAAAAAGATCGGACATTGGCTCTACCTTCTAATTTTTAATTCGACCATCTTCTAACGTTAAAATATTATCCGCTACATCCACAATTCGGGGATCATGCGTCACCATTAATACCGTTGTATCACCTTGTTTAGCTAAGGTTTTTAACAAGTCAATTACACCCCGACCGCTACTAGAATCTAAAGCCGCTGTCGGTTCGTCCGCCATAATTAATGGAGGTTCTCCGGCTAACGCTCGCGCCACAGCAACCCGTTGTTTTTGACCTCCCGATAAATCCTGGGGTAACAAATGAATTTTATCTTGTAAACCCACTTGTTCTAAGCGTGTTTTCGCTTCTTCTCTCGCTGCTCTTTTGCTAATTCCTTTGAGATGCAAAGCTAATTCTACATTTTCTAAAGCGGTTAAAGCTGGAAATAAGTTAAATCCTTGGAAAATAAACCCAATATTATGTAACCGAAACTCGGCCAATTGAGTCCGCGATAATTTCGTAATTTCTTCACCTAATAAAAAAACTTGTCCCGCCGTTGGTGTCAACAATCCCGCAATAATAGACAATAATGTTGTTTTTCCCGATCCACTAGGCCCCATCAACAGTTGAATATCACCTTGTTCAACTTCTAAATTAATATTTTGCAGGACTTGAACCGTTTGTCGTCCTGATTGATAAGCCATTTCCACACGATAAGCTTGAATCCCAATTGGCTTAAATTTGGCATTGAGTGAATCGTAACCCCGATGAGGGGATAAAGTGGAATTTGCCTCGCTGACTTGAGTGCGTATCATCGTTCCAAATTAATAATGATGTGGGCTGCTAAGAAGAATTGACGGGTCTAATAAACTAATTACAAGGGAATAAGGTTAGTTTACTGAAGAAATCGGGTAATTCCAGAGAATGAGTGCTGAACATGAACTATTCTGAACCGTTTAGTTCTACTATTTTAAACTGAAATGCTGCTTATTGCCTGTGATCTCACTCAGTCCGTCAACAAAAACTTAATTTTATTAAGCTTTAAACACAATAGCTGGATCAACTTTAGTGACTTTCTGAATTGCAAAAAATGCCGATCCTGTACACATCGCAACGGTTAATCCAAAGACTCCTAAAGCGGATAAAGGAGTAATTAAAATCAAAATACCTTGAGTCGCACCCGCCCAGGATGCCACACCTAAACACAGAGCCATACCCGGAATATAACCTAAAACCGCCATCCAGAGAGCCTGTTCTAAAATAATTCCATAGATCACCCGGTCGGATGCTCCCATCGCCTTCAGGGTTCCAAATTCTTTTAAATGATCACTAACGGAGGAATAAAGAATTTGTCCGACAACCACCATCCCCACTAACACTCCCACCGCCGCTCCTAAACTCAGAACAAACCCAACTCCGGTGCGTTTTTGCCAAAAGGTTCGCATCACCATAGACATTTCTTCACGGGTCAAAACCTGAACATCATCGGGTAAAGCTTCCTCTAGTTTTTGCTTCAGTTGGGTCAAATCTTCACCCAGTTTTGCTTTGACTAAAACATAGTTGATCGGATCAGCTAAATTTAATGGTCTCGGCGGCGGTAAATTCGTTAATTTTTGATTGTTAGATGTTTGATCTTCATAACTTTGAGTACATTGTAAATCCTCATTTTCAACTTGACAAAGAGTTTGAGTTTTTACAGGACTATTCACATAAGCATTGGCATTTTTTAACGAGGTGAACACAAAACTATTACTAACAATAGATTGGGTTCCTTGCGTAATTCCCCCTAATTTGGCTTGTAATCCTCCCAGTTTTGCTTGATCACCCAAATTTTTGAGTTTGAGAGCATCTAATTTACTCTCATCAACCATAATTGTATAGGGTTGTTTTAAAGCATTGAGATCTCCTTGAACAATATTCCAAGGAGAAAATAATTCTCCTTCTGGATCGGAACCCACCACTGTAACCGCATGGATTTTATTATCTAGGGGATCTCGCCAACGAGCACTGCGAAAGATCAAAGGCTCCGCTTGTTCAACCCCAGCAACGCTCTCAGCTTGGGTGACTCGTTCTAAAGAAATTGGCATGGTTAACTCTAAATGAATCATATCTTTAGAGGCGATCCAAATATCCGCTTTTGAGTGATCAATTAACACCGAAGAAGACCGAATAAACCCTGTTAAAATCCCATTTTGAATCGTGACTAAACTGACAGCAAACATGATCCCAGCTTGAGCCACTAAAAAACGGGGAATATCCTCAAATAGATTTTTACGAGCAACAGAAGCCATAGTTAGAACAGAAGAGGAGTAGGAGATCCTTCGCTATGCTCAGGAGGGGGAGCAGGGGGAGAGGAGAAATAACAGATAGTTCTTCCCTAACACCTGACACCTGACACCTGACACCTAACACCCCTATTGTATACGGTCTTTAAGCAGTGGCTTGTTGAGGGAAAAGTTGGCTCAGAGGTTGACGGGATAGAGGTTTTACCCAGGAAAACCAGGGGGTTACGGGTTTAAAATTAACCGCTTGATAGAGCTTTGTTGCACCCGTTAAACTATCAGCATCAACGCTAAGTTTTGCAGTGGTTACACCTGCTTTTTGCAGTTGAGATAAACCTGCCAAAAGGATAGTTTTTCCTAATCCTAATTTCCGAAATCCCCGTCGAGTTCCTAACCAGTCAATCCAACCCATTTGATCAGAGTTTAAGTGACATCTACAAAAAGCCGCAAATGTTCCATTGGGTGCGATCACTACTAAGTCTAATTCAGCTTGATAGTCCGGTTGAATTTGCCAATATTCAGCTTGTTTTAAGGTTAATTCATGATGATCCCAATGGTCAACAAAGGATTCATTAAATAAATCTACCCAAGCTGAAAGGTCTTGTTTCCCCTGAACATGAGATAGTCTAAAACCTGATGGTAATTCGGGAACTAATACATCAGATTCTAAAGATTTTGCCATCGTAATAAATTTCCGATCTACTTTAAAGCCTCGGTGTTGAAGGAATTGATTTTGTTCTGTTTGGTGTTCTAAGGTATAGGTTCGCAGTTGGACAGGTTGGCGTTTTTGTTGTCCGATTTCTCGAATTCGTTTTTCACACCAACGCATCATTTCTTGTCCTAAATTACTGGCTCGGACGCTAGGATGAATATAGAATCCAACATATCCATCAATCCCGATTTTAGAAGGTTGGGGTTCAATTCCAACTAATCCTAAAAGTTGACTCTCTTCATTTGTCCAAAGACGAATATCTTTTTCGGGGTTAACATTTGGAGAAGACAAACTTAATTTTAATTCAGCTAAACTTTCATCTTCACTGAGATGATCAACGGTTTGACACGCTTGAAATAAATGAGCGATCGCAGACCAATCTTTTTGCCCTTCGTAGGGTTTAATTATTAACGAATTCATAACAAATTGTTCCGAAAATTCGGAAGGTTTTGACTTAATCTCAAACTGAAAAATTGAAAACAAAAAATTACGGTTGTTGTTCAATACAACCTTGAATGATTCTCCATTCAATATTGAGGAGGGAGAATATAAACCTAACTCTAATTCCAGCCGGAAACCTTTCAAAATAAAGGTTTTGCGACTTAAATCGGTATAGTTTTAGGGTTAAAAGTTAATAATGATGATAAAACTCTGCTTCCTGTGAAGCACACAGAAATATTCAGGTTTTATCCGATTAAACACTCATAAAAATGGGTTAAAAATTTAATTTTTGTTCTCTTACTGGACTGTTGCATCGGTTAAATGGATATTGCCAGTTCGACCACTGGCCCTTGGAAAGTCACCAAACCAGATCCAAGAGTCATGAGCATTCGATTAAAAAAGTTTTGTCCCGCTAAGTAAAGAAGAATTTCACCTCCAATGAGGTCTTATTTTTAATTCACCCTCAGACCTGACAACCGCAGGCTGGACGACTCCATTTGAGAGTGAGGATTGATTGCGGACGTTCCTACTCTAAGGATAGCGGATCACCCCAAGGGGTTGTCAAGGGTGAGGAGTTGAATTTTGCGGTTCATTAAGAAAAAAGCTCAAAATTCAAAAGACAAGAGATTGTATTTTGAACCTTGAACTCGAATCAAATTTGTTAAATTGTAGAGAGAGAATTTGAAAAATTAACTCCACATTCCCACACTTTTTGTCGGTCGATTCACAAACGGTGCAACTTCAGAATTAGAGTCCGATGAAGTAGAAGAAATTGTGGGAGGGGGAGTATATTCAGAAGTAGGAATACCGCGAGTCTCTTGAGAGTTTGTATCGAGATCATCGGGGCAAAATTCTAAGCGCATCCGAAACTTACCAGTTGTCCAAGATTGATTAGGGCGTAACAGTTGACACTCAATCCCTTCCTGAAATAAATTTTCCTCTTCTAACTTAGATTCCATAATGGACAAAAATTCACTCGCCTTAAACGTACATTGAAACATCAAGGCACTTTCACTGGTACTAATGACATCATCATCATTGAGAAGATAACTTAAATCGCTCATTTGTATGTCCTGTAAATTGTCTATTACCCCAGGGAATCCCCCGGAAAAGGAGTTAACTTATTTAGAAGAACCAGCCATAGGAATGTAAACCTTTTCCTAATAGATTAACTCCTAAATAGCATACCCAAACTACAACAAATCCTGTAGCTGCTAAAATTGCTGGTTTGCGTCCTTGCCAACCGCGAGTAATGCGGGCGTGTAAATAAGCCGCGAACACTAACCAAGTAATTAACGCCCAAGTTTCTTTCGGATCCCAACTCCAATAAGAACCCCAAGCTTCATTCGCCCAAACAGCCCCGGCAATAATCCCAATGGTTAAAAGCGGGAATCCTAAGCCAATAATTCGATAACTAATATTATCAATGGTTTCCACTAAGGTTAATCGTTGGGGGGAAAGGGGTGTAACCGATGGAAGAGGGTTCGCCACTTGAACCACTTCTAATACTGCTGTTGTCCCTTGACCATTGGTTGTGACGGTCTGGTTAGATTCTGTCAGAGTTTGCGAAGAATAACTCACTAAATCCGTAACAGTTTTTTGATGATTTCGAGAAATGCGGGTTCCCAGAGAACTGCCACTTAATTCTACTTCCTGTCCCCGTGTCAAAATTAAAAACGCAACAGCCAACAGGGAACCGACCATTAAGGTGGCATAACTCAACATCATGACGCTAACGTGCATCATTAACCAGTTGGATTTTAAAGCGGGAACGAGGGGTTCAGCCACGCGCATTTGGGGCGGTAATTTTAAGGCGGCAAAGGCGGCAATACTCATCGCCACTGGGGAAGTCACCACCCCTACTAAACGACTCCGACTCATATTTTCCGCAATCAGATGAATTGTTGTGAGCCCCCACGTTAGGAAAAATAGCGATTCATATAAATTACTAATGGGAAAATAACCTGCCTCAATCCATCTGGCTCCTAATAAGGCAGCAATACAGAGATTGGCGATCGCCATTCCTGCGGTTCCCAAAGCCCAGAGATAGGGAATATTGGGAAACGCAGCCCCCACCCAATATAACAATAGGGTGACAAACAAAATGGCAAAGGAAATATTATCTAATCCATTCTGGAGTATGACCAGATTCATGAACGGTTCTCCTGGTAACGGTATTGATGACCGAGTCTTTTTTTAACTCTATGCTTTTATGATCCTAGCGATTCCTGAGCATCCTGGGTCATGTTTCCGTCGAGATCCCGCTTGGGAAAGTTCGGACATTGCGATCAGCCTATCAGCAACAACCGAACCCAATCAAGTTGAAAACCTTGATACGCTGTAAGAGAAGTTAATTACCATTGGGTTATGGAATCTCAGGTGTGGAAGCAATCCAACCCGATTCAGATTAAATTAAAATCACTGGCCATGAAGTGGCTGAACTATATTAATTAAAGAAGACTGTAACCAAATCCGTAGCTTCACAACACTGTATTGAGGAGAGGGGAAGAATGCCTGCCACTGATTATAAAGATTACTATGTGATTTTAGGATTGGACAAAACGGCAACGGCCGATGATATTAAAAAAGCCTACCGTAAACTGGCCCGTAAATATCACCCGGATATGAATCCAGGGAATAAACAAGCCGAAGCCCGTTTTAAGCAAGTTAACGAAGCTTATGAGGTCTTATCTGACTTGGATAAGCGTCGCAAATACGATCAATTTGGTCAATATTGGAATCAAGCCGGAAGTACAGGATGGCCCGGTGGGGCAGGCTCCAACGGCGATGTTAGCGGATTTGATTTTACTGACTTTAATAGTTTTGATGACTTTATTAACGCCCTTTTGGGTCGTGCTGGGGCGGGCGGGACTAGACCGGGAACGAATAGCAGTCGCAGTTCTTCCTATCGTACCCAAACCGCAGGGCCATCAGGATTTGGCGGCGGGGCTTATAATGATTTTTCCTCTGGATTTAATGGCCGAAATCCTTCTTCAGTACCCAATACTGAAGCCATCTTGACCCTCACCCTCAGTGAAGCGTTTCACGGGACTCAAAAACGATATGGGACTGGGGAAGTTACCATTCCAGCCGGAATGAAACCGGGGAGTAAGATTAGAGTTCGAGGTCAAGGTCAACTTGACCCCTACACCCAACAACGGGGAGATTTATACCTGAAAGTGGAACTTCAACCCCATCCCTTTTTCCAATTTGACGGAGAAAATCTGGTTTGTGAATTGCCTTTAACTCCTGATGAAGTGGTTTTAGGAACATCTGTTGAAGTTCCCACACCCGATGGAATGGTGACAATGAATATTCCCCCTGGAATTCGTTCAGGACAATCTTTACGGTTGCGGGGTAAAGGATGGCCAAAGCCCAAGGGTGGAGGACGTAGCGATCAATTGGTTAAAATTGTTGTGGTTCCGCCCAAAGAACTGAGCCCTAATGAACGAGAATATTATGAGAAAATTCGCTCTAGTCGGACGTTTAATCCCCGAACTAGCTTAAAAGAAATTAAACTCTAAAGGATACTTTCAGTATTGTCTGCTATTATTGGCTATTACTATTCAACTCAAAAAAAGAGTAGGGGTTTGGAGACCAAACCCTTTTTCCCTTGGTTTACTTTTCTAATCAAGTTTTTTTTCTACGGGTTTTGTGGTCAGTTTGCAATCGTTTTGTCTTAATAGATCTATTCTTTTTTGATTTCTAAAATCCTTGATTATAGAAAATCTTAAAGCTTCTGGGAATCACAATCTGATCACTGATTAGCAATTATGTCTACTCCTCTATTTCATGCAGCGACGGGGTATTTACTAGGTAAATATTTACCTGCCAATTTTATTCCTCTATCCTATCGGGTTCGTCGCTTTGATCTTAATATTCTATATCCAGTTTTTATTGCTACCTGTGCAGATTTTGATTTTATTCCTCAAATGTTAACAGGATTAAAGTTGCATCGGGGAATTAGCCATAGTTTAATATTTGCCTTGGGTTTTAGTCTTATTATAAGTTGGGTTGCTAGTAAAATTTGGAAAATCTCCTATTTCCAGTTATTTCGATTTACTTTAATTCTTTATAGTTCCCATTTATTCCTCGATTTCTTTGCTGAAGGACGAGGAATTAAACTGTTTTTACCTTTTTTAGATCAGTTTTTTAAATCACCTATTCTCGTTTTCCCTGGTATTCATTACTCCAGAGGATTATTTAATTTGAGTCATCTGATCCCCCTATTATACGAATTATTATTAACGGTTTTTCTGTATGGACTCTTGAATCAATGGCAAACTTATAACGCCCAAAAACGTCAGTTATCGACGGTTAGAAATAATATCCATCCCCATCCGAAACTTCGCTCAAAAGAGATCATTGAACACTAGATTTTTCCCGACTCCAGATTGAGTGCTAATAACCTGAGTATGATTGTATTAATCGTTGTCGCCCTACTGTGAAACTCCATAAAAAAAAGAAAATTAGGGTTTTAACCCTGGTTTCATCCCCAAAAGTATTCCTGAAGATGGAGATCACTGGTGCAAAATTGTCTAACTATGTAATCATAAAATTAAAGTTCAAAAATCAGTCAGTCGATCAGCACTGTCAGCACCCCCAAGCTGGCAATAGACTCTAATCTTTTTCGGGGAATCAATTCCCCTGAGCAGTCACTGAGTTGATCGCAGTGTCGTTCTTCCTCTCAGGTCTAAAGACGCTGAGTGTCCAAATTTCCATGCTTTTTTTATGACAACTACAAAGGATTACATCCCGTCCGAAAAATATCGCCAAATGCTAGTCCGTGATGGCGAGCGCCGTTTTAAGGAATGGCATAACAACTTCTTGAATTACCAACAGGTATTTCTGGAAGATATGAACAAACGCAAAGCCAAATAATTTTTAAATCAGTTCGATCAAGTGATCGCACTTTAACTCACTTGAGTTCCATATCAGATGGAGTCGTTGATTTTCCAGAGCGAGTCAGAGCTTGAAACCTTGACTATAGGTTCACAAGCTTTTGACATCGCTCAATTAGTTTAATGTCGATACTTCCATGAACTACCCTACGGAATTAATGCAGATAGGTATAACGTCGCAAACTGCGTTCATAGTTTTGTAAAAGCAGTTGAGATTCTTCTAAAGTAATCTGATTTGATTCTAATGCGTGTTCGGTTTGACGACGAATACTTTCGATTAAATCCTCTGTATCATACTGAACATAACTTAATACTTCGTTCATGGTATCTCCTTTAATCACGTATTCAATTTGATACCCTTGGGGAGTCAGTTTAATATGAACTACATTCGTATCCCCAAATAAATTATGTAGACTTCCCATAATTTCTTGATAAGCGCCTGCTAAGAACATTCCTAAATAATAAGGTTGTTTTGGTTGGAGATTTTGAACAGAATTTGAGGACTGTTCTAAGGAATGTAATTCTAAAACATATTTAATATCCCGTAAATCAATAAATTGATCAATTTTGCCATCACTATCGCAGGTTAAATCCGCTAAAGTTGCCCGTTTTGTAGGTTCTTCATCTAATCGATGAATAGGCATAATGGGGAATAATTGATCAATGGCCCAAGTATCCGGGGCAGATTTAAAGACCGAAAGATTGACATAATATATTGAAGCCATGATTTTTTCTAAATCTTCTAATTCATCAGGAAGGTAATCGGCATTCCTAACAATTTCTAAAATTTTTCGGCAACAAGCCCAATAAAGTTTTTCTGCTTTTGCCCGATCACTTAAACTTAAATAACCAAAGTTAAATAAACTGATTGCCTCTCCTTTAAATTGAGTTGCATCGTGATACGCTTCTTGATAATTATCTTCATTAATTGAGCGATAAGTATCATCTAAATTTCTTAAAATCAGATGATCTTTTTCAGCAATAATCGGCGGTTCTTCCCTGGGGATATCGCTGGTTCCTAAGACATCAAAAACTAATACGGATTGATGGGATGCGATCGCGCGTCCACTTTCACTAATTAACGTCGGAACTGGTAATTTTCGCTCCTCACAAGCTTCTTTAACCTCCGCTACAACGTCATTGGCATAATTTTGCATATTATAGTTTTTAGAGGCGTGGAAATTGGTTTTAGAGCCATCATAATCAACCCCTAAACCTCCACCCACATCAAAATATTTCATATTCGCTCCTAATTCAGCTAATTCGACATAAATTTGACTGGCTTCTTGGAGGGCTTCTTTAATGACACTAATGGAAGAAATTTGAGAACCAATATGAAAATGTAACAATTGCAAACAATCTAACATCTCAACTTGTTTCAAGCGTTCTACAACTTCCATAATTTCTGGAATGGTTAAGCCAAATTTAGCGCGATCGCCCGTTGAACCGCCCCAACGTCCCATGCCTTTTGTACTTAATTTAGCTCGGACTCCCACAATCGGACGGATACCTAATTGTTGACTCGCAGCTATGACTAAATCGACTTCTTCAATTTGTTCTAAAACAATAATGGCTGTTTGTCCCAATCGTTGAGCTAAAAGAGCAGTATGAATATATTCTTGATCTTTATAGCCATTACAAATCAACAAGGAATCGGGATTTTTTAATAAGGCTAAAGCAATTAATAATTCCGGTTTTGATCCGGCTTCCAATCCAAAATGATAAGGTTGACCAAAGCGAACTAAATCTTCGAGTAAATGGCGTTCTTGATTACATTTAACCGGATAAACCCCGCGATAAACACCGGGGTAACTATAACGGGCGATCGCTTTAGCAAAACAAGCATTTAATCGTTCAATGCGGTCTTCGAGAATATCAGGAAATCGAATTAATAAAGGTAATTCAATATTGCGACTTTTTAAAGATTCAACTAATTTTAATAAATCTAAAGATCCCCCTCGGTTAGCTTTCGGGGAAACCGTGACATGACCCGCAGCATTAATGGAAAAATAAGGATCACCCCATCCTTGAATGCGGTAGAGTTTTTCACTGTCTTCAATTGTCCAGGTTTTTTTGACCGTCACCTGGGAAGCATTTGTGGAGGGAGTTTCTGTGGTAGGAGTGATTGCGTTGACGTCCATCTTGATTTTATCCTTGCCGTTGATCAACCATCAGACAGTTTAACGGGTTCAGTTAAGAATGACTAGCAATCTGTCACCTGGGATACGGTAATCTTAATTGTGAACTTTAATGACAGTTAAGGAGATTCCCTTGGAACGGACATTTATTGCGATTAAACCCGATGGCGTTCAGCGTGGACTCGTGGGCGAAATTATTCGGCGTTTTGAAACCAAAGGGTTTACCCTAGTGGGGCTGAAACTGCTCATCCCCTCTCAGGAATTAGCAGAAAAACACTATGCAGTCCACAAAGAAAGACCCTTTTTCTATAGTTTAGTGTCTTTTATTACTTCTGGCCCGATTGTGGCAATGGTCTGGGAAGGAGATGGTGTGGTAGCATCGGCGCGTAAAATCATCGGTGCTACGAACCCATTAAACGCTGAACCCGGAACCATTCGGGGTGATTTTGGAATCAATATTGGTCGCAATATTATTCATGGTTCCGATGCGATTGAAACTGCACAAAACGAAATCAGCTTATGGTTTAGTGATGCAGAATTAGCCAATTGGGAACCCACGATTAAACCTTGGTTAGTTGAGTAGGTGAACAGGGGTTAGCGGTTAAATCTATCGTTAACCCTGAACCATTAGGGATTACTCGGAGAACTACTGGTTCGTTGGGAAAATCCCCAAGCAAATAAACTTAAGGTGAGAACCACCATTAACCATTCCGGGGGGACTAAAGCTTGATCAATGACTCGCAATAATAAGCGTAATCCGACTAACCCAACCGTTAAATATCCGGCGGTTTCTAAATAGACATATTCTTTTAACCATTGAATAAATAAACTTGCCATAAATCGTAGGATAATAATTCCGACGGTAGCCCCAGTAATCACTAACCAAGCTCGATCTGAAATCGCGATCGCCGCCGTCACACTATCGAGGGAAAAGGCAAGATCCGTAATGGCAATCAAAGGTAAAACTTGCCAGAATGATCGATAACGAACCTCTTTTTCTGATTCATCTTCCTGACTTTTATTGGTAAAATATCGAAAAACCAGCCACAGTAAATATAAAGCTCCTAACAATTCAAATTGCCAAAACTTAATCACCCAAGTCGCTGTTATAATCAAAAGAATTCTTAAAATAAAAGCCATCAATAAGCCGATATTCAGAGCTTTATTTTGAAGCTTTGTATCTTCTAACCCACAAGCTATAGAAGCTAAAGCAATCGCATTATCCGCAGATAATACCGCTTCTAATGCAATTAAAATTGGTAATAAAACGAGAAGATTTAACTCTAAATTTCGAGAAAACTCAAAAACGTGATCAAGGTCTAACATTAAGAATTGATAATTTCCATAGGGTTCTAATTGTAAATTATATTGGAGTTTGACGTTTTCGGGGTTAATGAATTGAGAGGGGGAGTACCCGGAACAGGGGAACAAGAGTGTCCCGCTCCCTAACCGTCAACGGTCTACATCCCACCTTTTTCAACTTTTTGTTACAATGCTCTTCCCAAAACGTCCAAATTAGTTGACATTGGTGAACGATTATCTCAATTTATGAAGGAGCTATTCAACAATGACGGATACTCAAGTGTATATTGCTCTAGTCGTTGCCTTAATCCCTGGAATTTTAGCTTTCCGTTTGGCTACAGAACTCTATAAATAAAAAGTACACAGGAAGCAGAAGGGTTAAGAGTCGGGAGTGCGGAGTCCGAAGGAACAAGGCTATCGGGTTTAGGATGTCGGGAAAAACTTAGAACTTCATGATTTCTCCTCCTGTTCTCCTGTTCCTGGGACTTCTCCAACCTACCCCCTGCTTCCGGTATCTGTCTCGACAGAAAATATTAAGAGTACAGACAATTATCGCCTGAATGGGATAGAGTATTGTGTGTTAACTCGGTCAAACTGTCGAGGCAGTTTTTTATGGGAATCCGAATTTGATGTCAATTGTTGCATCGGTGTTCGGGAAACTTATCATTGACTGCGGCTTGGCTCGACTGAATTGTTATCTGAATTAAACGATCATGTCTGCGACTCGACCTATTCCCTACAATCGTCAACCTGCTCAAGTCTCTCGTCGTTCCCGTGCGCGTCGAATTCCCCAGCAACAACTGAGCCAAAACCTTCGCCTTCTCACGGTTGAAACCACCATCAAGTTAGGGGTGAATTTAATTTTATCGGCTTTTTCCCTATCTGCCTTAATTCAGATTTTGCCGCAACATCGTTTAGCGTCTGAAAAATTACAAGATATTCGGGCTGAGGTCAAAATCACCCAGGAACGGGTGATGAAAGAACAGGAAGAATTTAGCCGTTATTTCGATCCCAAGCAAACCCAAAGTCTGATGATGGAACAAGGGACTCGAATTGATCCTAGCCAAAAACCCATTATTTTCTTAGAAAAAACCTTCTCAGAAACTGCTGAATTAACGGATGAAACTACATCCTATGCCGGTTTAGAATAATTTTACCCTTTTTTGAAAGTTAGGGAATTTGTCGTAAATCTAAGGTTAAAGGATATTCAGGATTGAGGTGTAACGGGGGAATTTTCATCAACCCTGGGGTATGCCCCATTGTAATAAATCGTTCTAACATTCGACTTTCTGCTTCTCGATGATTGACGGGAAATTGGAGATAAATTTTCCCATTCGGAGGATTGACAAAATAAGTACATCCGCCAATAGAACGGTTAGCCCAAGTATCAACAATATCAAAAATTAACGGATCATGGGGGTTAATGGAGGGATGTAAAATTGAGGCATATCGTCGGGCTCTAAATCGCACCGCCCCGACATATTCCCCAGGATTTCCAGTCGATTTTAACGGAATCGGACGACCTTGACAAGTGACAATATATCGAGCGGAATAGCTATCAATATTGGGAGAATTTCCTAACGCATTGCTTAATTTTACTTGTAGTCTTTCCATAGAAGAATCAACATAACGGGCGGTATTTCCCGATACAGTTTCTTCTCCTAAAACGTGCCAAGGTTCAATAGCATGACGCAGTTCTAATTCCACACCTTCTTTTATGATTTCTCCGTAACGGGGAAAACGAAATTCAAAAAATGGGGCAAACCAATCCAAATCAAAGTGATAACCAATGGTTTTTAAATCCCCCAAAACGGCTTTTAAATCTTCTCCTAAATAATGCGGTAACATAAACCGATCATGAAGGGTTGTTCCCCAACGAATTAACGGATAGTTATAAGGTTTTTCCCAAAACCAAGCCACTAATGCTCGAATTAATAACAATTGTAATAAGTTCATGCGCGGATGGGGCGGCATGGCAAACGCTCTAAATTCTAACAATCCTAATTGATTTCTAGGGTTTTCAATCGGGTATAATTTATCAATACAAAACGCCGAACGGTGGGTATTACCCGTAATATCAATTAATAAATTCCTTAATAATCGATCTACTAATTCAGGCGGAATCTGCTCATTAGGTGTTAACTGTTGAAAGGCGATTTCTAAATCATATAAACTTTCGTGTCGAGCTTCATCAACACGGGGAGATTGACTGGTTGGCCCGACAAATAAATCGGAGAATAAAAACGTTAAACAAGGATGATTTTGCCAATAAGTAATTAAACTTCTTAATAAATCAGGACGACGCAATAAGGGACTATCATAAACGGTTTTTCCACCCAGGGTTACATGAGCACCTCCCCCCGTTGGAATTCTACGCCCATCTAAGAGATATTTTTCCGTTCCTAAACGGCATAATCTCGCTTCTTCATATAAAGTTGTGGTAATTTCAACTAATTCTTTCCAATTAGAAGCCGGATGAATATTAACTTCAATCACTCCGGGGTCAGGAGTAATTTGAAACCCAATAATTTCTGTATTACCCGGCGGGGTATATCCTTCTAAAATGACAGGATATTGAACCTGGGCGGCTGTTTTTTCAATGGTAGCAATTAAATCAACAAAACTGCGCGCCGAGCTTACAGGAGGCAGGAAAACGTGAATTTTTCCTTGTCGAGCTTCTACACTTAAAGCAACTCGAATCGAATTAATCGGAGATTCTAAAGGTTCAGAACTCGGAACAATTGGGGTATGATTTAAAGGAAGAACCGCTTCCTGTTCCAGTTCATCTTGATGCCAATTTAAAGAGCTTAAGGGTAAGCGAAACCCGATGGGAGAAGTTCCTGGTAATAGTTCAATTTTGTTAGAATTCGGTAATCGCCAAAGACAACTACTCCAGTGAATCTGATCCCCTTTAAAGATAGGTAAAATCGGTAAGGTATATCCAGCAATGATATTAGAATTGGGTTCATAAGCTTGAATAATACAGTCGGATTTTACCCCTAAATTTTTAACTAATGCTTCGATAAAAATTAAGGCATCTTGTTGAATATAACCATAATCTTGATCTTCTTGAGCATACAGTTCTGGATTTTGCCATAACGGAACGTGATCTTTTCGCCAATAACATCCTAATGCCCAACGAGGTAAGATTTCCCCTGGATACCATTTACCTAATCCATAATGGAGTAATCCTCCCTTTTGAGTAAATTTATCTTGTAAACGGGTGAGGAGTTGTCCAGCGAGTTGACGTTTTTCTTCACCTAATGCGGCGATGCGCCATTGAGGAGATTCAAAATCATCAATAGAAACAAATGTAGGTTCTCCTCCCATAGTTAAACCCACATTTAAACGTTGTAAATCAACTTCAACTTGTTCTCCTAAATCCTGAATAATTTGCCATTGTTCTTCCGTATAAGGTTTCGTAACTCTCGGAATTTCATAATAACGAGAAACCGTAACCGCAAAGTTTAATTTTGACTCACAAGGTTCAAAGGTTCCTTGAACTGGACGAGCTTCTAAAGGGTCAGCAACACACATTAATGGAATATGACCTTCTGCGGTAATTAAACCCGATGTCGGGTCAAGTCCTAGCCAACCGGCACCGGGTAAATACACCTCAACCCAAGCGTGTAAATCGGCATTATCTTGTAATGGCCCCGGTTCTCCATCTAACGGAGGAATATCATTCCTGAGTTGAATTAAATATCCCGAAACAAATCGGGTAGCTAATCCATAATGACGTAAAATTTGTACTAATAACCAAGCGGTATCTCGACAGGAACCAATTTTTTTCTCTAGGGTTTCTTCACAGGTTTGGATTCCAGGTTCAAATCTAACTTGATATTCAATGGTTTGGGATAGTTTCTGATTTAATTCTAATAAAAAATCAAGAATATAAAGATTTTTTTTATAATTAATATCAACCCAATTTTTTAATAATTCTCCCGATTCCCGAATCTCTAAAAAAGGAATCAATTCTTGAGCTAATCTAGTTTCATATTCAAACGGATAGTTTGCTGCATAACTTTCAATAAAAAAGTTGAAGGGATTAATCGGTTGAATTTGGGCGATTAAATCCACTTCAATTTGTAAAAAATCAGTGCTTTCTGGAAAGTTAACTCGCGCTAAAAAATTGCCATCATGATCTTGTAGCCAGGTGAGTTGATAATGGGCGGGGAAAATTTTCAGGGAATAACTTAAAATCGGTGTTCGACAATGGGGAGATGGACGTAATCCCAATGTATGAGGCCCTAGAATAACAGACCGTTCAAACTGATAGGAAATCTGGTGATTTAGACTAACTTTAATAGACATTTTTCCGATATAAATTGTTAACTGTTGACCGTTTGGGAGTGACTGTTAACTGTTAACGGTTGGCCATTGCAAAAGTACCCATTGCCGATTCCCGATTCACGAATTATTGATGATGAATAGGATGTCCACAACTGGAGCAAAATCGGTCTTCGGGTTTAACAGATGCCCCACATTGGGTGCAGAAACGCTGGGTTTGGGGTGTATTTTGGGGTGCAGGTGAACCCATTCGCATTCCCATATTTCCCATTCGCATTTCCATCGGGTTCATGCTCATCTGCATATTCCCCATGTTCAGGTTCATCGGTTCCATGGGTTTCATCGGCGGCATGGGTTTTAGGCTTTCCACTCCCGGCATCGGGGAAACGGGTAAAGTAGCCACTTCATGAACAGGCAATTGTTCTGAGTCTTTCGCCAATGGCATTGAACTGATGACACTGACACCACTGCCTTGAATTTGTAAGGTTTTTTCCCCTTGTTCTGATGTAATTTTCAGCACCATACCATAAGGCGTTTGAAACACCTGGGGCGGCGAACTCCAAACCCCAGTTGTAAAACTGTTACTGGCTTGTTGCTGTTGTCCTGGACTGCTACTCATCAAGGTGACAACGGTTTGCAGACCTTGATTTTCTAAATAAACTCTTTGACCCGCCCCTAGTTCGCATACATACGCCATAGGAAGGCTCCTTTGTCAACTCTATACTCTGCATTGTAGGGTTGTGTTTTGCAAAGAATAAAAGTTCTTAACAATTGTATTAGAAACTTTCAATCAAAAACGATCCAGTCTCGGTCTACTCTTGCCATCGCGCCCCCCGGAAAAGGATCGGTTTGGCTACGGTTGGGGGCTGAAATTAAAAAGATTAATTTTTCAATTTGTTCAAAGTTAGGAGTTGTTGACATAACTTGTTGTAAAACTTTACGACAAACTCGACGTTGTAGGGCTTCATGGGCTTGACGTAAAATTAACCGATTGATTTTTAAGGAGTTTTGACTGTTATTTTCTAAGAATACAACTTGTTGAAACAACGTTTCGGTTAAGGAGTCTAAATAGTCAACTTCTGCACGTAGTAATTCAGCTGTTTGTGCGAGATGGGATTCAACTTGAGGATTAAAATGGGTTTGTAAATAGGGTAACAATTCTTGGCGAATTCGGTTACGAGCATAATGTAAATCATTATTAGTTGTATCGACCCAAATTTTTAAGTTATTTTCTTGACAAAACTGCCCGGTTTGTTCACGGGAAATTTCTAATAAGGGACGAACTAACTGAATAGAAGCCATTAAATTGGTTTCAAGAAGAGGAGATTCTAAAAGTAGAGGACGTTGCCAAGTTAACGCTTGTAAACCATCGGCACCACTACCCCGGATTAAATTATAAAGTAAGGTTTCGGCGCGATCGCTTTTGGTATGACCTGTAACCACATAAGAAAAATGATGGTTTTGGGCAATTTGACTCAAAACTTGATATCTCCATTGTCGGGCGGCGGCTTCTGTCTTGGGAATCACTTCAGCCGTTTCTCGATAAAATTTGATCTGCCAAGTCTGGGCTAATTGTTCAATATAATCCCCATTAACTTGAGAGTCAGAACGCCAGCAATGATCACAATAAACTATTGCAATTTGCCACTGCCATTTCGGTTGTAAATCTAATAATAATTTGATTAAACATAAGGAATCTTGCCCCCCAGAGACAGCAACTAATAACCGTTGAGAGGCAGGTAACAATTGACGCGTTCGTAGGGTACGATGCAGTTGACTATGTAATAAAGTCCACATTTTATAGCTGACTAAAAATAGGTTAATCTAAGAAGAGGACAAATTTAGTCTATAACTCTTATGACTCGTTTATATACAGAAATTAAAATAGAAGCTTCTCAGCGAAAAGTTTGGTATGCCTTATATGAAAAGCAAGATTGGTTTAAGTGGAATACATTTTTATGGGATCGAAATCCCAATCAACCGTTTATTTTAAACCAAGAAGTCACCTTAGCAGTACGTCGGCGCCCCCATGAAGAAGAAACGGTGTTTCAACCTTTAGTCCAGGTGTTACAACCGGAAATTTGCTTAAGTTGGATAGCAGAAATTCCAGGGTTTCGCAACCAAACTGTATTTGAACTTCAAGAAATCGGTCTGGGACGCACAAAATATATCTATCACCAGGAGTTTTCAGGGTGGTTAACCCGCGTGTTTTTACCCTTTATTCAAGAAGACGAAAAACGGGGAATGGAACGAATGGCGTATGAGTTAAAAGAATATGTCGAAGGACAGAGAACGGGAAGTCATTAAGTTGATCAGGGGCTATGCTTTACAGAAGCTTTACATAAATCCGACTGAAATGTGTTGATTCTTCACAAAAACCCCGTGACTTTGATAAGGATAGAGGTTAACATTAATTCTTAAGTTGGATAGTACCCGTACATTATCAAATACCCGTGATTTATTACGCTTAAATTCAAGTAAAGCGGTTAAATATACTGGGTATAGTATGAGTAGAGTTAATCTTCACTAGACTCTAAAAAGTTGCTCTATGATGACTTCAACCAATGCAACCCAACCGATTTGGGCTGATGCTCATGTTCACATCTATGACTGCTATGACCTAGAAGAATTTTTGAATGCGGCACTCAAAAATTTTAATACCACGGCTCAAAAGTCAGGGTATTCCCAAGCCGAAACAGCCCTTTTGTTTTTAACAGAAACCAGTAAAGATCATTATTTCCAGAAACTCATTGAATCCATTCAGTCTGATGGAAATTCTAACCTGATGCTGAAGGATTGGAGCCTTTTGGGAACCCAAGAAAACTGTTCTGTTTATGCCAAACATTCAACGGGACAAGGTATTTTTATTTTTGCAGGTCGTCAAGTGGTTACCGTTGAAGAGCTCGAAGTTCTTGCCTTATTAACGGCGGAGGAATTTTCGGATCGTTTACCGATTGAAACGACAATTCAACAGGTAATTTCAAAGGGCGGTATTCCCCTTATTCCTTGGGGTTTTGGCAAATGGATGGGAGAACGAGGCACGATTATTAGCCGTTTATTAGAACAAAAAGAATCCTTTCCTTTGTTTCTCGGTGATAACGGAGGTCGTCCTACCTTTTGGAGTCAACCTGTTTATTTTAAACAGGCAAAAGAGCGAGGATTAAGAATTTTACCCGGAACTGATCCCCTGCCCTTTGCTTCCGAATCTTGGCGACCCGGAAGTTTTGGATTTGCCATTCAAGGTATCCTTGATTTTAACAAACCGGCCCAAAGTATTAAGGAAATTTTATTAGATCCTAATACTCAACTGCAATGCTATGGAACCTTGGAAACTCCCCTGCGTTTTATTCGCAATCAAATTGCGATGCAACTGGTTAAACGGATGAGAAAAAAAGGATAAATTATGAAAGCATTAGTGATAGCTCCCCAACCTGTTTATACCCCGCGTGGCACTCCTTTTAGCGTCTATTATCGCACCCTAATTACAGCCGAATTAGGGGTTGATATTGATTTACTGACCTATGGCGAAGGTCAAGATTTAGATATTCCAGGGGTTCGGATTATTAGAATTCCCAGTTTTCCGATGTTTGGAAATGTTAAAATCGGCCCTTCTAAACTGAAGTTATTTTTAGATATTTTTATTACCCTGTGGACAATTGCTTTACTGATTAAAAATCATTATGATTTTGTTCACGCTCATGAGGAAGCAATCTTTATTTGTGCACTGTTTAAACCTTTGTTTAAATTCCGCCTGATTTATGATATGCACTCTAGTCTTCCTGAACAGTTAACGAATTTTAGATTTACGACCTCTCAATGGTTAATTGATTTGTTTAAAGCGATGGAAGATGCTTGTTTACACACCTCCGATGCCACCATTACCATCTGTCCAAGTTTATATAACTATGCTTTAGGAGTAATTGGGGATCAACAAAAAGTTTTCTTGATTGAAAATTCGATTTTTGATGAAGTTCAAGTTGCTCCAAAACTTCTTAAATTTTATTAATGGATTCGTTATAACCCCAATCTTAATCACAAGGAGATCTACCCCCAATGACTCAATCAAATATTAACAAAAAATTAAGCGTTCCCCCAGAGATTTTTCATAAGCATTTAGTGATTTATGCAGGAACCTTAGAGTCTTATCAAGGAATTGATTTATTATTAGAAGCCTTTGTTTTTGTTGCTAAAGCTGATCCCGAAGCCTTTTTATTAATTGTTGGGGGAAGTTCTGAACAAACACAATTATTCTCCAATTTAGCAACAGAACTGGGAATTAATCAACAGTGTTTATTTACAGGTCGGGTTGAACAATCTTTAGCGCAACATTATGCCAATCAAGCTAAAGTTCAAGTTTCACCCCGTCGCAGTGGCACCAATACCCCCTTAAAAGTCTATCAACAATTAGCCAGTGGAGTTCCTTTAGTAGCCACTTGCATTTATTCTCATACTCAAGTTTTAAATGATTCGGTCGCTTTCTTAGTTGAACCCGAACCTCAAGATTTAGGACGAGGAATTCTTCAAGCTTTAACGAATGAAGCGGAAGCTCAACAAAAAGCGAAAAACGCTCAAACCCTGTATCAAGAAAAATATTCCCGTGAAGTTTATACCCAGAAAATGATTAATTTATTAGAGTTTGTCACCCAAACTCTGATTAAAAAGCCAGAAGATTCTAACGGTTTAGAAATATCCTCGGCTAAGGGTTTAAACTTAAAATCGAGTTAAGCTAAAATCGGGTTTCTGAGAATCAGGTTGCTGGATGATTCAGAAGCCCGATTTTGCAAATGGGAAAACTTGCCGAACCCATTCATTTTAATTAAAATAGAGCCAACTTAGCGGGGAATCATTAAACCCTAAGTGTAGAGTCCTTTCCTTTTTAATACAGATCCGTTAGGGGATTAAAATCGATGTGTGGAATAACAGGTGTCGCGGCTTTCAAGGGTTCACCTCACCCCACCCTAGAACAGTTAAAAACCATGTGTGATAGCATTTTTCATCGAGGGCCCGATCAAGATGGAATGCACATTCAAGACGGGGTTGCATTAGGAATGCGGCGGTTGTCAATCATCGATTTAAGCGGTGGACGACAACCGATTTTTAACCAAGATCGCACAATTTTAACAGTTTTCAATGGGGAAATTTATAACTTCCGTGAATTGCGGAGCAAACTTGAATCCAAGGGTTATACTTTTGCCACCAAAACCGATACAGAAGTGATTGTTTATGCCTATGAAGAATATGGAATTGAGTTTCCGAAATATCTGAATGGAATGTTTGCCATTGCCCTTCATGATACCGTTCAGAAAAAACTATATTTAGTTCGAGATCATTTAGGAATTAAACCCCTTTATTATGCCTTTAATCAAAACGATTTAGTTTGGGGATCAGAAATTAAAGCCATTTTAGCCAGTGGACGGGTTGAAAAAACCTTAGACTTGGATGCTTTAGGGGAATATTTAGCTTGGGAATATGTACCCGGAAAAGCTACCTTATTTAAGGAAATTCGGCAATTAGAACCCGGACAACTGTTAGAAATTAACTTAGAAAATCCCCGATGTGAACCGCAAACGTATTGGGATATTCCCAGGACGAAAGAAATTGAATTATCCGATGAAGAATGGGCGGATAAAGTTGAAGCACAACTAAGAAAATCGGTGACAATGCAACTGGTGAGTGATGTTCCTTTGGGTGCATTTCTTTCGGGCGGTGTTGATTCTTCCCTGACCGTGGCGTTAATGGGGAAAGCTCAAACCTATAGTATTGGGTTTGATGATCCCTCCTATAATGAGTTGCAATGGTCGGAAAAAGTGGCGGCTTATTTAGGAGTTGAACATATCAATGAAGTGATTCAACCCAATGTAGTCGAATTATTTGAACATTTAATGTATTTCCTCGATGATCCCATCGGGGATTTTTCAATTTTTCCCACCTATTTAGTGTCTCGGTTAGCACGTCAATATGTGACGGTTTCTTTAAGTGGAGATGGCGGCGATGAATTGTTTGGCGGGTATGAAACTTATTTAGCGGATGAAAAAGCCCGACAATATCAAAAAATTCCGGCGATTTTCCGTAAAAATTTAATTGAACCTTTAATTAAATCTCTGCGTCCTCAACCTCAGAAAAAAGGGTTAGTGAATAAAGCTAAACGATTTATTGAAGGGTTAGAAAATCCTGTGGATTTATCCCATGCTCGCTGGCGAATTTTTGCCGGAGATACGGTGCGATCGCAATTATTTACAGCCGAAGCTAATCAAGAATTAGTCACACCTTCCGCCGCTCATATTATTGATTTATTCAATAAAGCAGGCGATCGCCAACCGCAAAATCGCAGTATGTATGTAGATGTCAAAAGCTATTTAAGCGATGACATTTTAGTGAAAGTTGATCGAATGTCGATGGCGGTTTCTTTGGAGTCACGAGTGCCCTATCTTGATGCCGATTTAGTAGAGTTAGCCTTCCAAATTCCTGAACGCTTAAAAGTCACCCCAGGAGAAACCAAAGTGCTGTTAAAATCAGTTGCTGCCCGTCACGTTCCCGCAGAATGTGTGTATCGTCCCAAGGAAGGATTTAGTATTCCGATTAAAAATTGGTTGTGTAATGAATTTCGGCCGTTAATGGAAGAATTATTGAGTGATCAAGCCATTCGAGATCAAGGAATTTTCCAAGTTAAGACCATTAAAAGACTGAAACAGGAACATCTAGCTGGAATGGCAAACCATAGCCATATTTTATGGTCATTAATTGTGTTTCAAAGTTGGTATAAACGCTGGCTAAAAAACTAATTTTATACTTAATTTTGTTCAATTTTTAACTATAAACCTTCTATTTGCTATGACAACAATTACTCGAAATCCATCAAACGCAGCCCAATCTTCCTATAATTTGATTATTATTGGTGGAGGAATTTACGGTGCAATGCTAACCTTAGAAGCTGCTCGAAGAAATCTGCGAGCACTCTTAATAGAAAAAGCCGATTTTGGCGGAGCCACCAGTTACAATAGTCTCCGCATTGTTCATGGAGGATTTCGTTATTTACAAACCTTAGATTTACCTCGATTTTATGAATCTGTTGGAGAACGAAAATGGTTTCTTAAAACCTTCCCTGAATTAGTCAAACCCCTCTCCTGTTTAATGCCTTTATATGGCAAGGGATTACGTCGTCCTCCGATTTTATTAACGGCTTTAAAACTTAACGATACTCTATCTTTTACTCGAAACCAAGGCATTCGTCCTGACCGTCATTTACCCCCCGGAAAAGTCATCAAAACCGAAGCAGTGAAAGCCATTTTTCCGAATGTTGATTCTGAAGGATTACAAGCTGGAGCCATTTGGTATGATGCCTGTATGCCCGATTCTCAACGGTTAGTCATAGGGGCTTTACGTTGGGCTTGTTCCTTGGGAGCAACGGCGTTAAACTATGTAGAAGCTCAGGATTTGTTAAAAGTTAATCAAACGGTTTCCGGGGTTGTAGCGCAAGATCAATTAACCGGAGAAACCCACGAATATCAAGGAAAAATTGTGGTGAATGCTGCTGGCCCCTGGTGTCGAGAATTAGCGGCGAATTTTGATCGAGAGGTTCCCAATCTATTCTATAAATCTATCGCTTGGAATATCCTTTTTGATCGAGCGAGTTTATCCGATTTTGCCTTAGCCATTGAACCTAAAAAACCGAATGCTCAAACCTATTTTCTCCACCCCTGGAAAGGACGATTATTAGCAGGAACTATTCATAACCCTTGGTTTAAAACTATTGAAGCCAACCCCATCCCCGACCCTTCAGAAATTAGCGAATTTATTGATAATCTTAATTTTGCTATTCCGGGGTTAAAGTTAAGTCAAAGTCAAATTCTTCGAGTTTTTTCGGGTTTACTTCCGGCGGAAGAACCTAATAGTAAAGAACTAGCTGTTCGGGAAGTAATTTTAAATCATGAAACTCTGCCTCAAGGCATCAAAGGTTTGTATAGTATTTCTGGGGTTAAATTTACAACCGCTCGTTTAGTTGCCGAAAAAACGATTCAGCAAATTTTCCCTCAACTTTCACCCGTTGATGCAACAGAAATTGCACCCGCAGAAGCACAACGCCTCCAAGGGTTGTATGATTATCATTGGTATCCTCAACCGGAACTCAATGATTGTTCCGAGGAACTCAAGGATATTATTAAAAATGAATCGGTACAGCATTTAGATGATTTAATTCTGCGTCGCACCAGCTTAGGAGATAATCCCCAACGGGCATTAAAAATTGCCCCTATGATTTGCAAACTGTTTAATTGGGATGACTCAAAATCTAAACAAGAAATTCAACGTTTAGAAGAGTTTTATCAACGGTGTGGGATGGCAGAATGGGCTAAAATCTAATCAATAAAATTCATTTTTTTAATAGCATTTAGAGGAGGAAAACCAATGAAAGCTTTAGTGACAGGGGCTAACGGATTTACAGGCAGTTATTTGACCAAACATTTACTTGATAAAGGCTATCAAGTTCGAGTCTTAGTTCGTAAAAATTCTAATCAAAGTGCCCTAGAAGGATTACCCATTGAATATTCCTTTGCTGATATTGCTGATGATAATCCCTTGGATGATTCGGTGATGGAGGGGGTGGATGTGGTTTATCATATTGCGGCATTATATCGAGCAGAAAATGTACCCAGAGAATATTTTTGGGATGTAAATGTTAAGGGAACTCGTAAAGTTTTAGAAGCCGCGAAAAAAGCCAATGTTAAACGGTTTGTTCATTGCAGTACCGTTGGGGTTCAGGGGGAAATTAAAAACCCTCCCGCTAAAGAAGAAGATCCTTATTCACCCGGAGATTATTATCAAGAATCTAAAATGGATGGGGAACTGTTGGCGTTAGATTTCTTTAAAAAAGAAAATTTAGCCGGGTCTGTGGTGCGTCCTGTAGGTATTTATGGCCCTGGAGATTTACGGTTTCTCAAACTGTTTAAATATATCTACAGTGGCAAATTTAAAATGATTGGCAGTGGGGAAGTTCTCTATCACATGACCTATGTGGAAGATTTAGCCGCAGGTATTGCATTAGCCGGAGAAAAAGAAGCCGCAATTGGTGAAATTTTAACCATTGGTGGGAAGGAATTTGTCACGTTAAATCAATTGGTTCAAAAAATTGCAGATATCTATAATAAACCCGTTTCTAAGTTTAAAATTCCCGTTTGGCCGGTTTGGTGGGCGGGTTATTTATGCGAACTGATTTGTTTACCCTTCAATATTTCTCCCCCGATTTATCGCCGTCGGGTTGATTTCTTTATTAAAGACCGGGCGTTTGATATTTCTAAAGCTAAAAAATTATTAGGTTATGAACCTAAAGTTCCCTTGGATGAAGGGTTAAGAAAAACAGCATTATGGTATAAAGATTCTGGGTTATTAGAATCATCAACCGCCCTGAAATCTTAGTTTTTATTCCTTTAGTTGGGTGGGCAATGCCCACCTTATAGATCATGACAGAAACTCGCCAAGTTATTAATAAAGTTTCTTTATCAGAACAACTGAATCAATCGGAATCATCTTTATTAAAACGCTATCAAATGAAAGCGTTAGGAACGAATGATTTAGGGCATTTTATTCAATATGAATTAGCTAATTTTTTCTTTAGCAATTTATCGGGTGCGTTCGGTTATATTGCTCGAAAATCTGCCTATAAAGGATTATTTAAAAGTACGGGTAGCGGGATTATTTTAGGCAAAGGACTTGTTTTACGTCATCCTAAAAAAGTAACATTAGGCGACCGAGTAGCCATTGATGATTATGTTTTAATTGATGCCAGTGGTGCGGGAGATGACGGCATTCAGTTAGGAAATGATGTAATTATTTCTCGAAATTGTGTCATTCAAGGGAAAATAGGGGGAATTTCTATTGGTCAAAAAACTGATTTAGGCTGTAATACAATTTTATCTTCGAGTGGGGGAATATCCATTGGAAGTTCCGTTTTAATTGCTGGTAACTGTTATATTGGAGGCGGTCGATATATCACAGACCGTCTGGATATTCCCATGATGGAACAAGGGGTGTTTACCAGAGGAAAAATTATCATTCAAGATGATGTTTGGTTGGGAGCCAGTTCAGTTGTTTTAGATGGTGTTAAAATTGGTAAAGGCTGTATTATTGGAGCCGGATCCGTGGTGACAAAGGATTTACCAGACTATGCCATTGCTGCGGGTGTTCCTGCAAAAATTATTAAAATGCGAACCGAAGCCAACGATGTTGTAAATCCTCCTTCTAGCCATTATGTCACAACCTAAATTATATTCTTTTCTTGCCCAAACCTACCCTCAAGTTAAACCGTTATATCAACTGTTGAGATATCGTTATCATCAACTTGATTTGTTCAAACAATCATCTTTTGAAAAACTACAATCTATTCCTTATAAACCGACTCAAACAGTCTCTTTCGTTGCCAATAATTTACAATTAAAAGGAGATTTATATCTTCCTCAAAATGCAGAGACTGCTCCTACCTTAATTCTGTTACACGGGTCTTCAATTTTAGGTCGAAAATTGCCGATTATCCCTGCTCTAGCTCAAGGGTTTCAACAGCAAGGATATCGGGTTTTTGCCTTTGATCTTCGTGCTCATGGAGAATCTGAACAACCTAAAACTTATACAACCGATGCCTTTAATTTTGCTCAGGATGTCACCGCAGCTATTGATTATTTAAAGGTTAATTTTCCGAATCAAAATTCAGAAATTTATGTTTTAGGACATTCCTTTGGCGGCGGTGTAACGATGGCGTCTCAAGCTCAAGAATCTCGAATTTCTAAAGCCGTTGTTTTCGCGCCTCCCCGTCGGTTACAAGAACGGTTTTTAAATCCTGAAGCACCAGAAAAAGAAAAGTTAATGTTTCGTTGGCAAATTGATATGCAGCTTCCTAAACCCCTAGAATTTGACTTTTGGAAACCCGTGATGGAAGCTTTAGATATCAAAACTTATTTAAAGGATTTTACCCAACCTCAACATATTCCTTTATTACTGATAGATGCTGAATTTGAACCTGCTGAAGATTTAGAATTTTTAAGGAATTTATCTGAAAAAATGGTTCCTCCTGTTGAGTATTGGACAGTTCCTAAAGCAGATCACTATTTGAATACGGGGTTAATCTTAAATGCTTCATTTGTTCAGGGAACAGCGATCACAACTTTTGTTAATTTTGTAGATAATTGGTTAAAAAAATAAAGTAGCAAACACTTTTTGTAATATCATTTTTTTAATATTTACCGAGTTTTAGATTCTATTAACCCAGGTAGCATTGATTATGAAACCAACTATTTTGAACCTCACAGATTTTTGTAAAGGACTCGCCATCGCACTTGTTTTTTTAGTTCATTATCGAGGCGGTTGGTTTGGATGGCAAGGAGTTCATATTTTTATTATTTTAAGTGGTTTTGGGTTAGCTTATTCCTGTGCTAAAAAACCTCAAACCTTCTCTTGGTTAGATTGGTTTAGCCGTCGCATGAGGCGGGTGCTTCCAGTGTATTGGATAGCGGTTTTATTGTCTTTTCCTCTCTTAGCTTATTTAAGCAATTTCAATTTTGCTGTGATTCGGACAATTTTAGATTTTTTTCTGCTCACAAACGTTTTTGAAAATTTCCGAGGACAAGCTACCGGAGCCTTTTGGTATGTTCCCTTTATTATCGGGGCTTATTTACTTTTTCCTTTATTATACAATCGCTTTAAAAAATATGCGACTTGGCAAGGGTATTTAATGATTTTGTTAGTAACTTTAGCCATTGAATTTATTTATCGAGGAATTGCAATTTATTATTTAGATGGACTTCCCATCGCCCATAGCGATAAATTTTTAGAGGTTATTCCCAGAGACGTTCATGCTCTAAACCACTATCCCGATTGGTTTTTTGGCTTTTTCCAACGCCGATCTCCCTTTGGGTTTATTCTAGCCCGGATTGGGGAATTTACCTTGGGAATAGTGGCTGGATTAGCATTTGCTAACAATAGTAATCTTGTGAATCAAATTGTGATTAATTTCTATATCGGATGGCTAGGGGTTGTGATTTGGCTGGTGGGACAAGCCTTGCTTTATGTAGGATTATGGGGCTGGATTTTTACAGATTTTGTCATTGCTTTAGGGATGATTCTTTGGATGATTAACTTAGCTAATTTCAGTCAGAAAAAAATTCCCCTTCTCTTCCAAAGTTTAACCGGAATCGGAATTTGGTCATATTACATTTACTTGAGCCATCAACCCTTTACCCGTCTGTTTTCCGAACTAGAACGTTATATTATCTTTCAAAATCCTAACGGGCTGACTCATATCATGATTGAACTGATACTGTTAGGCGCGACTATTGCTAGTGCTTATTTAGCAAGTGATTTACTGCGTCGATTTGATCAGTCTGCATTTCCAGCTAAAATCATTGATCAATGTCTTCCTGTCTTTAATTATTTGTTTAGACCTTTCAAAAATCTTTAATTCTCCCGACTTCTATCCGGTCTATTCGGCTGATTATTTCAAATTCACCCTAGAATAAAAAACGAAGAATCATGAAAAATTCCCTCAAATTTTATTCTTTCTGTAAAGTCATTATTTTCAATGGCATTCTAATCAGTTCAATCCTAGCTTGTCGTCCCACTCCAGAAGCCAATTCTCAGACAGAAACGCTGTTAGAACCCATTAATGATGGCCCTGTTGTTAATGCGGGTTTTTCCCAAGTGTTCCCGGCTAAAAAATCAGTTCAACTACAGGGAAATGTGACTTATTTAGGAGATTCAAATTCTCTAAAAACTCAATGGCAAAAAATTAGTGGCCCTGGAAATGTAACCTTTCAAAATCCTCAACTTCCTAACACAACTGTACAATTTTCTCAACCCGGAACTTATGTTTTACAGTTAACCGCAAAAGCTGGAGAACAATCGATCACGGATCAAGTTACAGTTCAAGTCAAACCGATTTCTCAAGCCCAAATTCCAGCGTTTAGTATTTTTGAACAGACCTTTACCCATTCAGGAACTTATCAAAATCCTTACACTGAAGTTGAAGCGATTGCAACTTTAACAACCCCGAACGGTGAAACTCAAATCATCCCTTTATTTTGGGATGGGGGGACAACTTGGAAACTAAGATTTTCGCCGAATCTCGAAGGAAGTTGGAAATGGTCGGTTCAATCAAATGATGCCGGATTAAATAACAAATCAGGGTCATTTCAAACCATTGCCGCCGAAAGCAAAGGCGGAATTCGAGTTAATCCTGAATATCCCCATCATTTTATTTATCAAGATGGAACTCCGTTTTGGTTATTAGGGGATACCCATTGGACATTATTTAATAATAACCCTAAAGAAAACTTAGATCGCAACGTTGTTAAACAATATATTGATACACGCGCCAAACAAGGATTTAATTTTATCCATTCTAACTTAATGTCTCTCTCTCAAAATGAAGGGGGATCTGCCTTTGATAACATTTCGGAAGAAAGATTAAATCCGGGTTATTGGCAAGAAGTTGACTCTCGGATCAAATTCTTAAATCAAAATGGAATCACCTCTATGTTATTCTTAACTTGGGCAAAAGATGGCGTTTCCAAAAATGATTGGAGAGCCTTTCCTAATGAAGCTGCACGGTTGCGATATGCTCGTTATATTGTCGGTCGTTATAGTGCGTTTAATGTTGCCTTTACCGTGGCGGGAGAATGGAATGAATATGGCAAAAAATCCATGTATGAACAGATTGCTCAAGAAATTGTTAAATTTGACCCCCATCAACGATTAATTGGCATTCACCCTGGAGAATTAAGCTATAGTGTCGCTGAATTTGCTGCCAAAGATTGGATGTCTTTTGCCGATTACCAACAAAACTATACTCAATTACATCAACGAGTTTTAGAGCAGCTTAAGTATAATAAACCTGTCGTTAATTCAGAATATGCTTATTATTTACGAGATCAAAATGAGGATGGAAAAGTTGATAAACCCAATAGTGCCACTTTAGATGACATTCGCCATTCAAGTTGGGATATTGTTATGGCGGGTGGCTATTTTGTCACAGGTTGGGGAACTACTTATTTTGGAGGAATTCGTCAGCCGGGGCCTTTTAACGTCAATGATCCGAAAAATGATGATTGGGAAGCACAAGTTCAACACATTCCTAAACTGTTTAAAACTTTAGATTGGTGGAAATTTAAACCCATAGACCGACGGATTAAAGGAGAGGGAACCCGTTATCTCTTAGCCAACGATGATCAACAGTTTATTGTTTATGTTCGGAATACGAACAAACCCCTCTCCTTAAACTTGGAATTAGATACACCCGTTTCCTATACCCTGCAACTTTATAATCCTCGGTTGGGTGAATTTTCTGACCTTCCCAATTTTACAGGAAAAAATACTATCCAACTCAAGCCACCGACTGACGAAGATTGGGTATTTGTTTTAAAAAAAATCAACAAATAAAGGTGTTTTTATAACGCAATTTCTTCTCCTTTTTCGGTAAAAATTACTTGATTGATTTTCCAATCAGGATGATTCGTTAAGGTTTGGCGTAAACTACCAAATAACGCTAATTGTTCACAACTGGATAGGGAGTTAAAGGTTCGTTCAGCCGTTTTGGGAACGCGAAAATCAATAGTAACAATTTGTTGTTCTGAATCAATATTTACCCGGTAACTTAAGGGAAAGTCTGAACTGCTTTGCTGGTTTAAAACTTCAGCAATTGCCGTTTCTAAGGCTTGTTCCTTGGGAACGGTAATTTGACGAGGAACTAACTCAGAACATTGATTATCCACCTGATAAATGGTCACTGGAACCGTGTTAGCTGGGGAAAGAGCTTGTTTTTGAGGTTCAGGTGGGTTTGGAAGGGAAATCGAGGTTGGAGACGGAGTAGGCGGTTGAGTTGAAGGGTCAACCCTCGGAGAACTACAACTACTTAAGCCCAGAATAGTAACCCCCACTAGATAAGGAACTAACAACCTTTGGAAAGTCTTCATGATTCTAAAGTGATCAGTGGAAATCTGTATTAATTTATGATTCAAGGTTGAAGGTTACTATTCCGTTTTGAACAATCACCGAGTATGATTAAACGTTGGATCTTAATCCTGATCATTTTATTATTTTACAATGGCTACTGATCCTTGGACTCGCCGCCATATTTTATCCCTGGCTGATTTTACGGTGGCGGAATATAACACCATTTTGCAAACGGCAACCAGCTTTCGAGAAGTCTTAGGTCGTCGGACTAAAAAAGTTCCTGCCCTACAAGGTCAGGTGGTGGCAAATTTATTTTTTGAACCCTCAACCCGGACTCGGAATAGTTTTGAACTCGCTGCAAAACGACTATCCGCAGATACTTTAAATTTTGCTCCGGGCACCTCTTCTTTGACCAAAGGAGAAACCATTCTTGACACCGCTAAAACTTATTTAGCGATGGGTACGGATATGATGGTGATTCGTCATAAAGAAGCAGGAGTTCCTTTTGCAATTGCGGCTGAATTAGACCGTTTAAATGCTAAAGTTGCTGTTTTAAATGCCGGAGATGGTCAACATGAACATCCGTCTCAAGCTTTATTAGATTTATTCACCATCTGTGGAATTCTTGACCCTGAACATCCAAAAATTGAGTCATTAAAAGGAAAAAAAATTGCTATCGTTGGAGATATTTTACATTCTAGGGTGGCTCGGTCTAATATTTGGAGCTTAACGGCCATTGAAGCCGAACTTCATTTAGCAGCACCGCCCACTTTATTACCCGAACTGTTTGCAGAATTTGGCAAAAATCGTCCGGGTCAATTATTTTTACATTGGGATTTAGAACCGGCTTTAGAAAATGCTGATTTTGTCATGACGTTGCGCTTACAAAAGGAACGCATGACCGCCCATTTGTTACCGAGTTTACGAGAATATCATCAATTATTTGGCATTACCCATGAACGGTTAAAATCCTGTAAACCTGATGTTAAAATCCTGCATCCAGGGCCCGTCAATCGGGGTGTAGAATTAAGTTCAGAATTAATGGATGATCCTCAATTCAGTTTAATTTCTCAACAAGTTACCAGTGGAATAGCGGTGAGAATGGCATTGTTATATTTAATTGGAGGAGGAAAACCCAGTTAAACGGATATTGACCTTGACCTCAACACCCATCCCCCTAAAACTGGGACAAGTTGGGTCTTTTTATAAGTTATTCTTATTTCTAGGTGAAATAACTTGAGTTATTCCAAAGATTGTCAGGAAATCTTAAAAAATATTTGAGAAATATTCTCAAATTGTTGACGAAAGCATCGGGGTTCTGGTACAATGGAAAAAATATCACCCAAGGGCTTATTGTGTCTGTAGCCCAAAATTAAGTCTAAAACCCCTATTCTTCCGTTAAATATTCTGATTTTCTGACAAAATCTGCGTGAGACGATGCACGAATTTTAGAACCCAACCCTGAAGCCCAAAATTAGGGACTTGACAAAATCAACGTTTTATGCAGTTACCCTAGAACTCTACTTACTGTTCCCTAGTGCGATATTAACGAACTGGAACAAAATCATAACCAAAACTTGAACGATTTCCGGGTTCAATGGTGACTAATTGTAAGGCTTGATTGCGATCGCCAGACGGTAAAAAACGAATCACTCCCGTTGCACCTTGAACATTAAAATCCGAGGTAGAAAGAACTTGTTGAACCCCGGTGCGGGTGGGATTTTTACTAATAGCAATCATTAACGCTTTGGCTGCATCATAGCCGGTTGCCGTTCGCCAATTGACATCTCCTCCCCAGAGTTGATTTGCTTCTTGAGCAAACTCAGAATTAGGGTTCGCTAAAATATGCCAAGGAATGGCAATCACCATCCCCACCGCATCACTTCCGACTTTCAAAGTTTCCGGTCGATATACACTATCTCCTCCCAATAAAGGGAACTGTTTGCGATTCATTCGTACCACCTGTAATGCTTGTTCAATGGTGGATAAATCAGGAGTTAAAACGATTGCTTCCGCACCTTGCTCACGGGCTTGTTCTAATGCTTGTATCGGATTAAAATTGGGTTTAGCGATATCAAAAGCCGTAATCACTTCGCCTCCATCTCCACTTAAAGCCGTTGTAAATTCCGTTTGTAAAGAGCTACTATATTCATTGGTACTGTTAAAGAAAACAACAGCTTTTTTTAAGTTTAATGTATTTAAGAGATATCGGGCTAAGGTACTTCCGGCAAAGCGATCGCTCGGAACAGTCCTAAAAATAAAGTCTCCTGCATTAGAAATCTCTGTAGCAGTGCTGGTTGGAGAAATCAAGACTAATTTTCCAGCTTCATAAATCGGTGTGGCGGCTAAGGTGGTGTTACTGCCATAATGACCAATGACCCCTAAAACTTCCGAATCATTGACTAATTTTTGAGCCACTTCTGAAGCAACTGCCGGGCTATTATCATCATTAACAATCATCACCTTAAAAAATTTTCCGTTTAAACCTCCGGCTTTGTTAACTTCTGTTTGCGCTTGAGCAACCCCCCTTAAAATTTCTTGGGCGGTATTGACTGACGTTCCAATAGGGATAGATACAGCTAGAGTATAATAGGATGAATTATTTTTTAGAATTTCAGCATTATTTTTATAAATTAACGTTTCAGGATCATTTTTATTTTGTTCTAAAGCAGCATTAAACTGTTGAATGGCTATTTCATATCGACCAGAAGCTAACGCCGATGTTCCCCCTTGTTTTAACGTTGAATCTCCTGATGGAATTAACACTTTTTCTCCTTGAGAGATGCGAGTATCAATAGTTCCAACCGCCATATTGGGAGAAGACGTTGAGGGGATATTTCCGCCAGGCGATAACGGTTGATTTCGCTCGAACCACCAAAAATAACCCGCCGCTAATAACCCTCCGGTAATTAACAGGGCTAAGACAAAGATTAAAGATTCATTTTTTTGAGACATGGGATTTTCAAGGTTATAATTTTATGAATAGTCAACTCAGATCTATTTTAACACTCTTAGGAAGAATTAACTCATAGATGAATCTAACAAATTTTAATCAATCCTAATTTTTTGATTCATCTCAATTAAATACTGAGAAGTGAATTAAGAGCTTGAATCAATTTCTAACTAACCCGATTAATAATAGAGTTAGAACGATGACCAAGCTCATTTTAATCAAGATCACGAAGCGGTTACTCATGGTTTTAATAGAAAATCCGGGCATTAAAATGACCGACTCCTGAGATCCGTCTAAATATCTTGAACAATCCGAAAACCTGCGTGTTGATAGAAATGGGGACGAAACCAATTGCGATAATATTTCAAAGCTTCTGCGCCGTTTGTAATCCAGCATCCCCCTAACATCATTTGATGTTCGGTATCAAAAAAGATGGCTGAGTTATCTTCATAAAGGAAATGGGGTTCATATCCCGATAAGGGGTTTAAGTGATCACTTAACCATTCCCAAACATTTCCCCGCAAATCATAGAGTCCAGAGTCACTTTTTGCAGTTTCTAACATTCCGACTGGAGTCGGTGAACCGAATTTTAAATTAAGATTGTAATCGTTGACATCCTTTTCTAAGCCATTGCTATAGGTTGCGACATGGTACTCAGCTTCATTCATTAACCGAGTTCCCTCCCCTTTCCAGCGACAATAAGCCATTGCTTCATAATAATTGGTTTCTACTGGCCAATCTAAAGGTAACTCCATTTCATCAAATTGAGCGCGATATTTGTAGTTGCCATTTTCTAAGCGCCAAAATTTAGGATGTTTAATCTTATTTTGAGTTTTCCATCGCCAAGATTTTTCATCCCAATACTCTTGATTTTCGTAGCCACCCGCTTTGAAAAAATCAAGGAATTCCCCATTAGTAATCAGATATTGACTGGCTAAAAAAGGTTTGACTTCAACGGTGCGTGAACCATAATCAATATCCCAACCATAAGTGGAATCATCAAAGGCTTTACCCAGTTTAGCCACCCCACCTGGAACTTGCAGCATTTCATTCTTAGGCGTTAAACCGTTAGAAGGAGCATAGTTCCACCCTGAAGGGCGTTTGACTCGCTCTAGGGGAAGCTGACGCAATAACATGGAAGACGTTTCTACATGAATCCGTTGATGTTCAATGCCCATGATTAAGGCCCATAGGGGATGATGGGGAAGAATGGGCAGGGTAATTGGGACTTTTTCAATGAATTCTGATAGTATTTCTAATACTTGTTGTCGATATTGCCAAACTGTTGTCACGTCGGGCCATTCGAGATGGGCGATCGCTTGATTTAATTCCTCTGGGATTTCTGGATCAACCCCAATTCCAAACAGAATTTCATAATCAGGATTGAGGCATTTTTCTAATAATCCAACGAGACTTAATTTATTGATGTAAAAAGCTGCTGAATGTCCCAGATAAAAAATGAGCGGGTTTCTTAACGGGTCAGGATTCAGATAAAAGGTGTCTTCCCCAACTAAGCTATTGAGGAATTGCTCTTCAAGTTGCCAAGCCTCTTGAAAATAGTTGAGGAGAGTTTGGCGATCGCAACAATCTAGTTTAGGTGGACAATGAGATTGTAAAGTATTCATGGTTACTCTGAATGAATGTTTTTATTTTATCCCTACTTTTTAATTCCTTATCAATTAATTTTGTTTAGGGACTGAGCTTAACGAATTTTAATAAATCCTAATTTTTCGATTAAATCTTGACCTTGAGACGTTAATAATAGTTAACTGTAAGTTTCTCCAGCTTGTTGTTCTATGGGGTGATTTTGTTTAATAATAATAAATAAACGCCGGGTTAGGGGATAGTCTCCGGTTCTAAACACAACGTTTTTTTGAGCCATAAGATTCAGGAGGTTTCGGAGTTATTATAGAATTCTTTGCAAAAGAAGATAAACTAACCGAAATAACGCGGTAACAGCCACCGCTAATATAGCAGTGATAAAAGGAACCATTGTTAAATTGACATAAAAACTACTTAATTTTAATAAAATAAAATATAGAATTCCAATGGAAATAAACGCAATAATAATAAAATCAATTCCCCATTCAATCCAACGGCGATATACAGCCAGAATTAATCCTATACTAGCAACTAAACCGATGATTGATAAAACCACCGGACTGAACCCAAACCCTTTAAATACAGCAAATCCTAAGCAAGCCAAAACTCCCAACTCAAACCCGGTAAATGCCGCACTCGATAGCAATTCTAAGGGAGAGGTAAAACGAGGGGGGACAACAGGTTGGAGTTGAGTGCTTGAAGCAGATACAGGCGGAGGAGAAACTGAGGAAAGCTGAGGAATGGGTGGGATTGAAACCGGATTTAAAGCAGTTAAAACTTGAGTCGCAGAACCAAAGCGATCGCTCGGTGTAGGTAATAACATTCTATCAAAAATTGGAGCTAATTGATCGGAAACCGAAACCAATTGTTTCCACCGCCATTGATCACTATAACTATCAAATAATTCTTGGGGTTCTTTTCCCGTTAATAACACTAAACAAGTCACAGCCAAAGCATATAAATCCGTTGAAGGAAAAACCGTATATCCTCGCATTTGTTCAGGAGGTGCAAACCCCAAGGAATAAATACCCGTTGATTGACCCCCTGGATTTTGTGTCACCTGTTTCACCGCCCCAAAATCTAATAAATGTAAATGACCCTGTTCATCTCGCATAATATTAGAGGGTTTAATGTCGCGGTGAATCACATCATGATCATGAACAAACTCTAAAATTTTGAGAATTTCTTGTAAGACTTCTCGAACTTCAATTTCAGAAAACTGTCCTTTGGTCGCCAGTTCTGTTTCTAAGTTTTCGCCTTTAATATATTCTTGAACAATATAAAAAAATTGTTGAGCTTTTGAGGATTGCCATCCGGGTGCTTCTAAGGGAAAATAGGCAAATAAATCAGGAATTTGGAGGTGTTGATTTCCTAATTGTTCTAAAACATGAGCTTCTCGTTCAAACAGATTTTGGGCGGTTGCTAATTGTTGGGGGCTTAAATCGGAGGAAGGTTGAAATTGTTTAACAACACAATATTTAAAAGTAGGAGAACGACGATCTTTTGCTAAAAATGCGGTTCCAAACCCTCCTTTTCCTAATAATCTTTCGGGAAGATACCGACCATCTAAGATTAAAGGCATTCCACAGGTTGTACAGAATTTTTGCTGGACGGTTTTAAGCAGCATTGGATCTTCTAAATCCGTAAAATTATTGCGATCAGCACCAAAACAACTGGGACGAGTACAGTAAATTTTCATAGTAATGAACACTCTAGCAATGGGAAATTAGGAATCGTAATTCTAGTTTTTTAGGGTCTTTTTAAGACCGGGTACATCATTATAAATGTTTTAATTTTTAAATCAAAAATTATGATCTTTTAATGCTAGAATTTATGATCACATTTTTGCAATTCAGTTCCTCATTTTATCAGTAAACAATAAAAACCAGGAGTATCCGTTTCTCAAACTCTGAAAACATTATCGTTTAAAATTCAGATTCTGGTTCCTCCGGGTCGTTTAAATCGGAAGCGGGAATAAAAGTTTCAAAGTTAGCCGAGAGTTTAGCTGCATTTTGAGATAAATTATCGGTCTTTAATTTCCAATCTGGGGGAGCAAATAACGGTAAAATATCTTGACTAAATGCTTCGGCTGCCTTAGATTGATAACGATTCGGGTTAACAATGACAGAAAGCATCCGTTTAACCACAACATCTTCAATCATGACTCGATGTAAAATATTCATTTGTAACTCTTTTTCAATGGCTGAAGTCGAGACAAATGCCGCTCCTAAGCCCGCTTGGACAGTATTTTTAATGGCTTCAATGGAATTTAACTCCATTTCCACTTTCAAACAACGGGGATCGATCTGACATCGAGTTAACACTTGATCAATCACTTTGCGAATGGTAGACTGAGAATCTAAGGCAATAAATTGTAGTTGATATAAATCTTCTTTCTGAATTGTCTTGAATTGAGCAAAAGGATGGGATGGAGGAATAATTAAAGCTAATTCATCTTCAATATAAGGCTGAATAGTTAACGCCTCTTGTAATTCTGGTGGAACTTCTCCCCCAATAATAGCTAAATCAATTTGTCCATTAGCAACACTCCAAGCAGTGCGTCGTGTCGAATGAACATGAAGTTGAACCGCAACATCAGCATATTTTTGTCGAAATAATCCAATCATTCGGGGAAGTAAATATGTCCCAGTGGTTTGGGAAGCCCCAACAATTAAAGTTCCTCCTTGAAGATTTTGTAAATCCTCAATAGCGCGACAGGTTTCCTGACATAAACTCAGGATTTTTTCACCATAATTGAGGAGCAAATGTCCCGCTTCTGTTAATTTGGCTCTGCGTCCTCCTCGATCAAATAAAGGAACGCTTAACTGTCGTTCTAAATTTTGAACTTGTAAACTAATGGCAGGTTGAGAGACATATAAACTATCTGCCGCCCGCTTAAAACTTCCCTCAGTCGCGATCGCTTTGAGAATGCGTAATTGATCTAACGTAAAAGGAACATCTGTCATTGTTGCAAAAGGTATAAAATTCAGGTGAAAATTCTGTAGACTATCAGATTCATTAATCAGATAAAGGTAAGGATGTATAATCCATTGGATACTGAATATCAATGGAATGTTGGTTAAAATTCGGGCTGGCAAATTTGGGTAAAATTTCATTAGTAAATGCCTCAGCCGCCTTAGAGCGATAGCGATTTGGATTATAAATCACAGATAAGGTTCGTTTGACAATTACTTGATCAATTTTAACCGTTTGGATTACCCCCATTTGCAATTCTTTTTCAATGGCAGAGGTAGAAACAAACGCCACCCCTAACCCGGACTGCACGGCATTTTTAATTGCTTCAATGGAACTGAGTTCCATTTCTAATTTCAGATGGGTGGTATCAATTCCACAACGAGTTAACACTTGATCAATGACTTTGCGAATCGTAGATTGAGAATCTAAGGTAATGAAATTTAATTGATATAAATCCTCTTTAAGAATAGTCTCACGTTGGGCAAATTCATGGGAGGTGGGAACAATCAACGACAGTTCATCCTCAGCATAGGGAACAATTTCCAACGCCTGAGCCAGTTCTGGAGCAATTTCACCCCCGACAATGGCTAAATCAATTTGTCCATTCACCACACTCCAAGCGGTGCGTCGGGTTGAATGAACATGAAGTTGAACCGAAACATCCGGGTATTTTTCCCGAAATAATCCAATCATGCGCGGGAGCAAATACGTCCCGGTGGTTTGAGATGCCCCGATGATTAAGGTTCCCCCCCGCAGATTTTGTAAATCGTCAATGGCGCGACAGGTTTCTTGACAGAGGGACAAAACTTTTTCACCATAACTGAGGAGCAGATGACCGGCTTCGGTCAGTTGCGCCCGACGTCCCCCCCGATCAAATAAGGGCACATTCAACTGTCGCTCTAAGTTTTGTACCTGGAGACTGACAGCAGGTTGGGAGACATACAAACTATCAGCAGCGCGTTTAAAGCTGCCTTCAGCGGCAATAGCTTTAAGAATCCGTAACTGATCTAAAGTGAATGGAAGGTCAGACATATTCCTCAACCTCGGTAAAATCAGAAAGCTTAATGGCTGTTAGGTTTGGGGATCAAGTTCTTTCAGCATACTGCGGGATGATCTGTATTGAAGTTAACTTTATTATCTATCCAAATTGAAAAGAGGTAAAAATGTCCGATCATTGGCTAACTCCGAGCCATTTTGTCATGTTAGGCTTATTGTTAGGATTTGCGATCGCCCATAGTGGTTTAGCGGCACTGCGACCTTGGGGAGAATCAAAAATTGGCCCCCGACTGTATCGGGTTTTGTTTGCCTTGGTGAGTATCCCCTTCGCCACCGTTCTGATTATCTACTTTTTTAATCACCGTTACGATGGTTTACAGTTGTGGCTGGTGCAGGATGTCCCAGTTGTTAAACCGATCGTTTGGGTGTTATCGGCAATTTCGTTTATTTTTCTCTATCCAGCTACTTTCAATTTGTTAGAAATTGCCGCCATTGCTAAACCGGAAGTTCATTTATATGAAACGGGAATTATTAGAATTACCCGACATCCTCAAATGGTGGGTCAAGTGATTTGGTGTATCGGTCATACCTTATGGCTGGGAACCAGTTTCACCTTGTTAACTTCCCTGGGGTTAGTGTTGCATCATTTGTTTGCTGTGTGGCACGGGGATCGCCGTTTATTAGCTCGTTATGGGAAATCTTTTGAAATGGTGAAATCTCGGACATCGGTGATTCCCTTTGTGGCGATTTTACAAGGTCGTCAAACCTTTGAATTCAAGGAGTTTTTCCGATGGGCTTATTTAGGAGTGGGTGTTTTTATTCTCTTACTCTGGCAAGTTCATCCATTATTAATTCGTGCCACTGGTAACGTAGACTGGTAGCATGATCCCAGGGATATAAAAACATTCATTAATAAAATTCGAGGGATCATGCTATTGTCGGTCAGTGAGCAGATGTTTCCGCAAGAAGTTCTCGAAGCTTCTACTCCCGTTCTTGTCCATTTTTGGGCACCTTGGTGTGGACTGTGTAAGCTGATTATGCCTCAACTACGTCAATTCCAAGAAGACTGGCGAGGCAATATCAAGTTGGTTGCGGTTAATGCCGATCAAAGTTTAAAATTAGCCACCACCTATCGCCTACAAACCTTGCCAACCTTGATTGTTTTTGATCGCGGTCAAGTGTTATATCGACTCGACCATTTTCAAGGGCGAGAAGATTTACGTCGCAGCTTGGATACGTTCATGGCAAGTTATCACAAACAGAGCCTTCAAGCTTCTAAAGTTCTACCCTTAGAAGTTTGACTTGTTTGGGCGGGGTTTTCCCGCCCCAACTTAATGATTCGTTAACTTTTAGGATGGAAATTGATGGCTACGCCTCTTCAACAACCGTAACCACTTGAGGAATATCAATCACTGTATTCTCAATCGGTTTGGCTTGAGTGAGTTGGTTTTTCAGTTTTAGTTTTAAAGGATCGGTAAGCGGTAAAATATCAATTTCCTTGAGAAGATTGTCTAAAGGTTCATTTTTAGCACGCTCAATATAGACAGCCCCAAGAACCATTTCAATTCCATAACCGGTTAAACTATCTCCAATCACCGCCACTGGGCCAGCTAAAGCCGTTGCTAGAGCCACAACCAGTCCTGCACCCCCAAAGGTGGTAAATGTCGCTGCAACAATAATACCCGGTATGGTTAAAGAAGCAAATTTTTTGGCAACTTCATCTAAGGAAATTCCCATAGATGCCAGTTGTTTAGAGAGTTCTTCTGGGGAAATTCCTAAAGCGGTTAGTTGTTTATTGAGTTCGTCCATTGACTTGAAACCTTGCGAAATTGAATAAATTTTTGGGTTCAATTTTAATACTGGTTTACAGTATAGCGGATTCGTGTAATTTCGTTAATCGATTATAAAATTGTCTTCAAGATTATCCTGATTTTTGTTGCCTATTTTATCCATTTTGTAGCCTTTTTTTGTTCCCACCGGAGTTTGTCTCCTTCAACTTGAGAAAAAAGGTTAATAGCTAGGTAATGTTTGACAACAGAAATGACTACTTCAACCGAGATGTTGTAGTCCTCTTTTTTGTTTTATTGCGAGTTTCTCCTGTACTTTTTGGGGTTGAGTCTTGGGTTTTTTGTCGGCGATAGTCCTCAACGGTCATGAGTTGCCAACTTGAATCTTGAGACAGTTCTAAAACCCATTGATGATAATTCAATAAACTGTCTCGATGCCCAACACTAATAAATGTAGTTTTAGTTGCTTTGAGTTGTTCATATAAATGGTTTTCATTGTTTAAATCTAAGGCACTGGTGGCTTCATCTAAGATGGTAAATTTAGCCCGAGTAATTAAGATCCGGGCAAAAGCAAGACGCTGTTGTTCACCCAAGGATAAGATATTTTCCCAAGGAACTTCCGTATCAAAACCATTAACACGGTTGAGTAAATGTTGCAGATTCACTTGTTGTAAAATTTCTGTTAATTCCCCATCACTCAAGGAATGATCAGTGTGAGGATAAAGTAATTGTTCCCGTAAGTTTCCTAAAATAATATAGGGACGTTGGGGCAAAAATAGTAACTCTTCCAACGGAGGACGCACAACACGACCTGTTCCCGCATTCCATAAACCTGCAATTCCCCTCAATAAAGAACTTTTCCCTCGACCACTGGGGCCAACAATTAATAAACCTTCTCCTGGGGGAACCTGCAACGACAAATCTTCCACAATCACTCGTTCGTAATTGGGAGTTTGTAAGGTAACATCTTCAAAACCGAGATAATTGTCTTCTTTGACTTGAATAATACTGACATTTTCGGGCTTTTGAGTGACCGTTTTTAAGGCTGTTGAAAATTCGTTCAACCGTTCAACATAACTTGAAAAATATCCCGCATTGCTAAATTCACGGATGACTTCTCCCAGGGCGTTAGAGAACATGAAACTCGCTAAACTTACTTGATTAATTTGTCCAAAATCAATTTTTCCCTCAATAAATAAAGGGGTAAGAATGAACATGGAAAATACCGTAACCGCCGATTGATAAGCTCGATTAAAAATATCTTGATTTCTTTCTTGATTCAGACGACGTTCCATTGATGCAATCACATTATTAAAGCGTCGCTGAATAATTTTTTCTTCTTCGGATTCTCCTTGGAAAAAAGCAATAGATTCAGCATGATTGCGAACATGGGTTAAACAATAATTATAATCTGCCTTACAAGCTAATTCCTCTTGATTAATTTTATTTAAGGCTTGATTTAAGTACAGAGCAATTAAATTCCCCAAAACTGTATAAACAAAAAGAATAACAGCAATAACGGGAGAAATTGTATAAAGAATAATCATAAACGCTATCATCTCTAGGACTTTTTCAAAGAAAGTTCCTGAAAAATTAAGCGCGGTTCGAGTAATCGGTTCTAGTTCTTGTGCTAACCGTTGATCAGGATTATCAAAACCAGATTTAAAGTTAAGGTTATAATAGGCGCGATTACTTAAATATTTACCTAAAAATACATGATTAAGCCATTTGTACCAATCTAAGGAAATTTTTTTCCGAATATATTTAGAAAATGCTCCTAATAGTGTACAGAGACCAATCCCAGCAGCGAAACCCAAAGCGTTCCCAGATATTTAGAAAGATCTCTCTCTTCAATCACAATATCAAGAACATAGCGATTCCAATAACTATTAAACGCTGTAATACCGACAAGTGCAAGCACTAATATAATCATCAGCGTCAGCATTCCCCAAGTCCGAATTACATCAGAGAAAACTCTTCCTTTGGAGTCGGTGGGATACCAGTAAGGTTGAATAATAACTTTAACTTGTTCCCAAAATGAAAAAAATGAAGCCGTCGGATTAAAAGGTCGCTCATCAACAACTTGAGTTTGCATATTTTATAGCAGGGAACAGGGAACAGGGAACAGGGAACAGCTTAACAGTAAGCAGTGAATGATTTTCAGGATTGATCTGAATCTTCTGTGTATTTTAACTGATTTGTGTCACTCTCCCATCTTGGCTTTCCCAGAATTAACCGACAATTGTTATTTTTTATTCACTAAAATTTCTCCAATGGCTTGAGAAATTGGAAAATAAGGGGAATATTTTTCTAACCAGAAAAACTCTCCCACTGGGTTAACTTCCAGAAAAATATGCTCTCCATCAGGACTAACAATAATATCAATCGCTCCATAATTTAAACCTAAATAATTCATCAGTTGAAAGAGCTTTCCCTCTACATCGTTAGGCAAATTATAAGGTTTCCAATCTTGAACTAAGGCTTTTCCTTCTTTACGCCAATCATAAGTTGAACCTTGCAAACTTTGAGAATCTACCGAAGCCGTAAACGCCTGATTTCCGACAATAATGGTGCGTAATTCTAAAGCTTTAGGAATATTTTCTTGAAAGGTCATGGGACAGAAACGCAGTCCATCTAGTTCTGCTAAATCTTCTTCGGTTACTGGACTGGTAAACACCACTAATTCTTCCCCCAAATCATTATAAATGGCAAAGGAAGATAACATTTTAGTCACAATTCCCCGTTCCTGACATTCCTGAGCAAATTGTTTCACTGCTTCTGGATTATTGGAGGTTAAAGTCCGAGGCGTTATTAATCCTAATTCCCGTGCAATTTTTAACTGTAATTGTTTATGATTGGCAATATCGACATGGGACATTTGATCAAAATGAAACGCCGGAAGACTGGCGATCATTCCTCTTACCGTGCGCCGACATTCTTCGATGGAAGCTTTCCTAAATTGTTCATCCATTGTCTCAGGAATTTTAGCTCCGTAGCGCATCCGTCGATACCAAACTGACGATACTTCGCTTAAATCTAATTTCTGATCGCCATCGGTAATAATAATTCGTTCAGCATCACTATAATAAATATCCAGTTTAACTTCCGTCGGAAATCGATCGGTATCAAATCGAAAGGTTTTCCCCCCTCGTTCTTCAATGGCTTTTGTGACTAAGGGAATACTTTCATTATCTTGACTAAATGTAACGATTAGAACGGTCATTGATTTTAATCCTTGAAACGGTTTACTTTATTAAAGCATCTGCGATCGCATCAGAAATCGGTAAGTTTAAATCTTTTTCTAACATTCCCCATTCGCCAATGGGATTGACTTCTAAAAAGATATATTCTCCCGATGGCGTCACGATGAAATCGAAGGCGCCAAATAATAGTCCTAACTTCGCCATAAAGGCTTTAATTTGATGGATTAAAGACTCAGGAAGTTGATGGATTAACCAGGAACCCACATTCACCCCAGAACGTCGCCAATCCACCGTAGAATCATTATAAATGGATGAATCTAATGCTCCTACAAACACCTGACCCTCGACAAAGACAACCCGTAATTCTAATTGTTTAGGAATTTCGGCTTGAAACACCATCGGACAGTAACGCAGTGACTCCGCATCCTCTAAATCTTCCGCTTGAACTTTACTGGTATACAAAAAGAAATCAGTGGGTTCCATACTGCGGGAAATGGCGGTTAATAATTTACTCACCATTTTTCCCTCAACTTGTTGAAAAAATTCTCGCACTGAGTTGGGGTTATTCGTTACTAAAGTTGGAGGAATCACTAAACCGACTTCTGAGGCGACCCGCAGTTGATAAAGTTTATTTTTAGCCGCTTGAATGCGTTGTAAATCATCGACCCAACGGGCGTTTCTCAAACTATCCCAAAACCCGTCTAAGGTCGCTTGAGATTCTCGAATACAAGCGTCTCGAAATTGGGGTGCTAATTCTGAACTGAATTGTGGTTCCCAAATGCGGCGCATCCAAACTGATCGCACCTGTTCTGTATGAATTGACTGATGATTATAGGTGAGTTGGTGCTGACTTTGGGATGAGTTAAACTGGGCGGTTAATTGTACTGATTCAGGAAATTGATCGGTATCAAGACGAAAGGGTTCTCCACCTTTTCTCCTCACCGCTTCTGCGACCCGATCAATTGTGAAAAAATCTTTACTATGGGTAATTAATAAAACAACATTACATGACGAGGACATAAAAGATCTTCTGGAATTAATTTTTAATAAAATTATTATCTATTCAGCAAAAATAAATCTTTACCGACTTTTTGATTCGCGATCGGTAAAGATTGTATTTGACATTTAGGCTTGGGGTGATTGCATCAGCACTAAGCCTAATTGATCAATCAAACGTTTGATTCAAGGAATAAAGTTTAGTATTCTTCCCAGTCAGAAGGATATTTCAGAGTGGTAATAGGTTGGGTTTTATCATCAGCTTTAGAAGATTGTGCTTCTAAGAAACGAGCAAAAAAGGGCAGATTTTTGACTTCAGATCCTTTAACAGTATTGGACATGAATTCCTCCAGAAAAGTTTTGTTCTGTTTCTATTTTTATATCACTCGATTCAATAGATGTCAACCCTTTTTTGGAAAATTGTTTAATTTTAAAAACCTCTGGACATTCAGTATAATTACTTAAGTTTTTTAGTTTTTTTTAAGGATTAAAGCATGGAAACAATCCCCACAAAACGATTAAAACTGCGTCGTTTGGGCTGATTAACAAAACAACATTATTGGTCAGCAATTTTTAATAGAAGTATTGATTCAGCAAAAATAAATCTTTACCGATCTTTTGATTTGGAATCGGTAAAGATTGTATTTGACATTTAGGCTTGGGGTGATTGCATCAGCACTAAGCCTAATTGATCAATCAAACGTTTGATTCAAGTAATAAAGTTTAGTAATCTTCCCAGTCAGAAGGCCATTTCATGGTATAACCGGGTTTGGTTTTATCTTCGGCTTTAGAAGATTGTGCTTCTAAGAAACGAGCAAAAAAGGGCAGATTTTTGACTTCAGATCCTTTAACAGTATTGGACATGAATTCCTCCAGAAAAGTTTTGTTCTGTTTGTTATTGTTTTAACACCCCATTTAATAGATGTCAACCTTTTTTTCAAAAATTATATG
>NZ_JBJUDF010000164.1:0-4159 GCF_046067725.1 Planktothrix sp. | reverse complement strand
ACCAATCCCACAAAACTGATTAATCCCTTTGTGTTAATTCCCCGTTCACTTAAACCAAAATAATCTAATAAAACAAAATCCTGTTGCGTAATTTTTTCCCCTTGAGCAACAATGACTTCCCCTTGATGAATATTGACCAGGACGGGTTCAATTTTTTTCGCCACTAATTCTGCCCGGTGGCGAGTTGCAATCGGATCTTCAACTAAATTTATTTTGAGGATTTCAGTTAACAAATAAGTGGCAAATAATTGGCTTTCTGATTTTTCCGGTACGGTAGGAATTGTATTTTGAACTTGAAGCTCAATCGCTTGTCTAAGAACGTGATCCGGTAAACCAGGCGCAATGCCTTGAGTCAAAATTTCTTGACTAATTTGATGAATTCCCTTTTGAGTTTTTAACCAGATTTCATCAGTCCATTCCAACACAGACTCACTATAAAAAATTTCTGGATAAATTGACCCTTCGTGATCAAAAGCATTTAACGCTTTCCCATAGCGCCAACGAGCTTGAGTAATATCAGAGACTAATTGAGAAAATTCAATCGCACTGCTACGACCCCGATAGGTTTTCAACTGCGTTAACGCTTGTCGTCGAACTTCCTCTAAATGGGCTTGTTGCCAATCGGCAAATTTTGTTGCGGTTTTTTTATTAGGGGTTTTAGCTTGAAGATAGGAGGGAATTTGTACGCTCACCTGTTCTACTTGGGCAAGTAAATCTTGCCATTCTCGTTCCTGAACCCGCCGCAAATAACGCTGAACTTCAGTCGATAAAATTCCGGTACTAACAAAGGGAAAGGGTTGGGCGATATTTCGCATATCGGTTCCCTGTTGTAAAACCCTTTGAATGGTTTGATCAATGTCTTGATTAATTGATCGGTCAATAACTAATACCGGAATTGCTCCTATTTCTGCCTCTTTGCGCTTTTCATCGGTGGTTTTGAGATCGGGAACACTGGCATCCCAAGGAGCATAAATGGTCTCTGGGGCGACACGACCCACATCTAGTTTCGGTTGGTTATAAAACCGCACGCCCATGACGCTGGTTAAGGAAACAACCGCCACTAAGAAAAAGGTTGGACTACTTAAGGAACCCGGATTTTTGTTAATGTTCCTGCGTTGAGGTTGAAGGCGAGAAGATGCCCGATCACTCGAGAACAAACTGGATAGGATTGTTTGGGAAGGCTTGGCACAAGAAGAGGGGGGATGAGCGCGGCTACAAAGCCGTTCAATCTGTTGCGTCAGAGCATGGAGCGTATTCATCTGCATTGAAGCTAGATCAAGGGTTTAGTAGCCGTTCAATATTCCCCATCATTATAAACGAAGGGATTATGGGTTCTCTGAGTCCACAGCATCCAAAAAAGTCTCCCATTTTGTAGCCGAGATGGTACTCTGCCCCAGTGTTTTGCTCTATATCACTCTAAAACTGAGATTATCACAAAAAATCGCAAACTGTTTTGATGGGGAATCTATAATCGGGATTGATCATTGTTTGCGATACACTCCTGACCAAACGGCGAATAAGTCATGAGTTAACTGTAGCAATTTACTTTCACAGCTTTGGGATTCTACAGAATTATTTTCAATCTTGGGGTCAATTTCAAGCCACAAGGGTTTTTCTGGAAGGGTTAAACGCCATTTGGCAGAAATTCCTGATAAACCTTGATAAGCCCCACATAAGGCTCCACCGATGCTGGCGGTGATTTCTGGCTGGTAGTTCGTTTGTCCGGCTCGCAAAACCGTTAAGGAATAGTCCTGGGGTGTGGTCAGAAAACAATACAAGCCGAGGGCAAAGGCTGTCCAGTTTTCAGCCTCGAACTGGGAATCAAATCTCTCGGAGGAACTGACTTTTACCTTCTGAGTCAATTGACGAATCGCAATTTCTAAACTTGCTTTTTGCTGCAATAAAGCTTGAACCTGCTCTAATTGATCCGTTAAGGGGGTTTCTGGATCTAATCGGGGTAATAAGTTGGGAATGAGATGATCAAGTTCTAAGTTTGGAGTCAGGATATAAGCGATCGCACCAGCCATCGCTAAGACCCCATCCTGAATATTAGTTTCCGCTTCTAACCCCTCCCAATCTAAGCATTGTAAGGCACTTAAATTGTCATGAAAGAATAACCCTAGGGGTAAACCCATCCAAGCCCATTCACTCCCTGACTTGAACCGCTCTATCCCTGATATTTGGGTTTGGGTTTCTCCGGGTTTCCAGTAATCGAGAGGATCAAATCCTTGACGTTGGATTAAGCTTTGAATCCCTTGGGCAATGACAAGCCCTCCCTGCACCGATGAATTGGGGGATAGCAGGTCAGACATCGATTTTCGAGCATTTCCGATCTTTCCCCGTTGACCCAATTCATAACCGATGGTAGCCCCTAAAACCGCCCCCTGAAATTGACTTTCGAGTGAATCTTGGTTCATGAAGCTAATTCTCAAGCTTTGTGATCATGCAAATGGTGAACTAAAGCTTGAAGTCCCAAACGATAACTTTCGGCTCCAAATCCACTAATTTGCCCGATGGCGACGGATGAGATCAAAGAATGATGCCGGAACGCTTCTCGACGATAAATATTGCTCAAATGTACCTCAACGGTTGGAATTCCAACCCCTGAGATGGCATCTCGAAGGGCAATACTGGTGTGAGTATAGGCTCCAGCATTAATTAATAAGCCTTGGTGTTGCCCGAATGCGGAGTGAATTGCATCCACCAAAGCACCTTCATAGTTAGACTGAAGAATCGAAAGTTTAACACCAAGCAACTGGGCTTCGTGCTCCAACATTCGATTAATTCCGTCTAACGTTGTTTTCCCGTAAATTTCGGGTTCACGCTGACCTAACAAATTTAAGTTAGGGCCATGCAATATCAAAAGACTTAGCAACGGAGTAACCTTTATCAAACGTTAAATCGACTACCTCCGACGGCGGGGTTCATCTACTGGTACAGGAATTGGCTCCGCTTCCGGTTGAGCCGCAGGGCCTAATAAGGCATCAATTAGCTCACGCGCCCATTCTTTTAATTTTTCCAGTATTTTATCAATGTAGTCCATTGAACCAATTGCTCCTCGTTGTAAACTGCCTACGCAACTTGACTGAAGGTTTAACTCAATTGAGTGTTCAGCCAAATTCGGCTTATCACTCTAAACTCAGGCTTGCTAGGGGGCAGCAAGTTTTATACTGAACACAGATCTCCGAGATATTTTTTATTTTATTATGTTACCTCCCGCTTAAAATTCAATACAAGTTTGTAAAATTTTAAGGGTTTTATAACATGACATTCCTAGAGCATTTTCAGGAATTTAGAGAATTTTACAGCTTAAATCCTCTCCTAGAACAAAAGCATTTAGGATGAATTGAAACGGGGTTTAATGATGATACCGATGTTATACAGGCTGACTCAACTAGGACGTGAGATAGGCTGCACTAATTACATCTTATCAATTTTTTCAATTTGTGATTTGGTTTGGAATTAAAGTTTACCTGCTTTATCATAACAAATCTTTACAAACTTAAGCAATAGCTTTTGGTGATTAACTTTTAACGATTGTCTTCACTCCATCAAACGACGACGCAAAAGGTCAAGAGCCGTACTAGCACTGACACGACGTATCCAGTCCCGCCCCCTTGTTTGACCAAAACGGCATTCTAAGCTTTCGACCTGACCGTTGGGTGAAGCTAAACCAATATAAACCAGTCCGACAGGCTTTGTGGCCGTTCCTCCTCCTGGCCCTGCAATGCCTGTAATACTTAAACCCCAGGTGGTCTTCAACAGGGTTTTCACTCCCAAGGCCATTTGTTGAGCGACAATGGCACTGACTGCGCCCTGTTGGTCTAAATCATCGGAGTTGACCCCTAACACAGATACTTTCACCCCATTATCATAGGCAATCACACCGCCTAGAAAATATTCTGAACTCCCCGGAATTTCCGTTAGCATTTGCCCTAACCCCCCACCAGTACAAGATTCTGCCACACTCAAGGTTTCCTGATGATGTTGTAATAACCGCCCGACCACTGAAGCTAAGGTTTCATCATCCGCCCCATAACAATCAAGTCCTGCAATTTCTCGCAGTTGAGTTTCGACGGGTATGATTAATTGTTGGGCGATTTCTTGAGAATCTGCACGGGCGGAAATTCTTAATTTGACTTCTCCATGATTCGCATAG
>NZ_JBJUDF010000163.1:0-6451 GCF_046067725.1 Planktothrix sp. | reverse complement strand
ATAGAGATATTATTTCCGCAACGGGAAATACATTACACCCAAACAACACAATTTTTGTTAACGGTTTATATAATTGTGATTATTCCGAAATATCTGAACAATTTACCAATAATGGTTATTATTGTTATTGTGTATCTAATTTTACAGCAAAAATAAAAGAAGTATTAAGTAAAACGGCACTAAAAATCGAACTCAAACCTAGACAGAATAGAAGTTTGCCGATAAAAAACCCGGATTAAGCGATCCCTGACAATAAAAGAAATAGATATTCTTCTTGGGGAACTGAACATGGAGTCTGGAAACTTGATCTCGGTCTGTCGGCATTGCCAAAACTATACACCCGAAGGCCATCGTGGGGGGCATTGTCAGTTGCTTCAAGTTTCAGTCAAAGGCGGGTGGAAGTCATGCCAAATGGCACTCCCCGCCTTTGCTCCATCTTGGGAAACCTTAGAAACCTTGATTCAGTTACAACCCGAAAAATCTCGGTTACGGGATGTGATTTCTTTAGAGTCCCATCGAGTTCATGAGTCAGAAGAGGTAGAATCGCTGTTGGCCTAGTGAAGAGATTGTGGGGACAGGTGATTTTTTGTCCCCACAAGGATAATTTTGGGGTTAGGGAAGCCAAGGATATTGACGGAAATTCGGGCGTCGTTTCTCCAAGAACGCTTGTTTGCCTTCCGTTCCTTCTTCTGTCATGTAATAAAGTAATGTGGCATTTCCGGCTAATTCCTGTAAACCCGCTTGGCCATCACAATCGGCATTAAAGGCAGCTTTTAAACAACGAATGGCAATGGGACTTTTCTCTAAAATTTCCTGAGCCCATTGAATGCCTTCTGCTTCTAATTGTTCTACAGGAACCACAGAATTGATTAACCCCATTTCTAAGGCTTGTTGAGCATTATATTGACGACACAAATACCAGATTTCTCGTGCTTTTTTTTGACCGACAATTCGGGCTAAATAACTGGCTCCAAATCCCCCATCAAAACTCCCCACTTTCGGCCCGGTTTGACCAAAAATCGCATTATCTGCCGCTAGGGTCAAATCACAAATTAAATGCAGGACATGACCGCCTCCAATGGCATATCCTGCCACCAATGCAATCACAACTTTGGGCATAGTTCGGATTAACCGTTGTAAATCTAAAACGTTTAATCGCGGAATTCCAATATCATCAATATATCCTGCATCTCCCCTTACGCTTTGATCCCCGCCAGAACAAAAGGCATATTTACCATCGGTATGTGGCCCTGCTCCGGTGAATAATACCACACCAATATTGATGTCTTCACGGGCATCACAAAAGGCATCATAAAGTTCAAAAACAGTTTTTGGCCGGAAGGCATTACGTTTTTCTGGACGGTTAATCGTAATTTTAGCGATACCCTCGGCTTTGTGATAGAGAATATCTTCGTAGGTTTTGGCAATTTGCCATGTAACAGACATGATGGGTAATTAATAGGGAATAGGGAACAGAGAATTACGAATTACGAATTACGAATTACGAATGGGCAATAGGGAATAGGCAATAGGGAATAGTAATATCAAATCTTTAGATGTTTGCTACGCATCCGTTCCCTGTAGAGACGCGCCATGGCGCGTCTCTACTACAGCAATGGGTAGCACTCTAGCTTATCCTACAATTAGGACATCAATCAATTGACGGGTAATCCGATTAAACCGCCGGTTCCTGATACAACTTCCCCGATGGTATAAGCCAGAATTCCTTGAGTTTCAAACCATTCTCCTGTGGTTTCTGCTTGTTGAGGAGGAACCAAGACCACAAAACCCAGACCCATGTTAAAGGTATCAAACATGGCGGCAGGGTTAACTTGTCCAGCTTGAGCCAACCAGTTAAAAATCGGCAGCACGGGCCAACTATTGGGATAAATTTGAACGGCTTGTCCTTCTCCCAAACAGCGTGGTAAGTTTTCCGGTAAACCGCCTCCGGTAATATGGGCCATGCCATGAATCTCTACACCCTGGCGGATAGCTTGTAAAATTGGTTTAACGTAAATTTGCGTCGGCGTTAAACACACTTCTCCAATGGATTGACCCCCCAAAACTTCAGGACTGTCATTCCAATTCCAGCCGCCATCACTGACGACTTTTCGCACTAAACTAAAGCCATTACTGTGAACGCCACTACTAGCTAATCCAATGGCGATATCGCCGATTTGGACTTGGGAACCGTTTAACATTTGGCTTTTTTCCACAATTCCCACACAAAAACCCGCCATATCATATTCCCCCGGTTGATAAAATCCGGGCATTTCAGCCGTTTCTCCCCCCAGAAGGCTGCATCCGGCTTGTTGACATCCTTGGGAAATTCCGGCGACGACTTGGGTTAATTGTTCACCATCAAGTTTTCCGGTCGCCAAATAGTCCAAAAAAAATAAGGGTTCTGCCCCACAGGTCAGGACATCGTTAACGCACATCGCCACTAAATCAATACCAACGGTGTCATGACGGTTGAGGCTTGTGGCCAGTTTTAATTTAGTTCCTACGCCATCGGTTCCAGAAACGAGGATAGGTTCGTTATACCCGGAAGGGAGGGCAAAACAACCTCCAAACCCCCCTAAGCCCCCTAATACTTCCGGTCGATAGGTTTTCTGGACGAGGTTCCGAATGCCATCAACAAAATCTCGACCTGCTTGAATATCTACACCAGCTTCCCGATAATCCATCTTCTTCGATCCTTGTCTTTCTAAACCCTATTTAAGCAATTTTCGGCTCTATTATTTCCAGTTCTGTCTTCTCGATTCTATGGTAAGTTGTCAAACCTATAAGAAAATTCAATCAAAACTCTATTTTAAAAATTTTCACTAAGTAAGAATCTCTACATCCTTTGATAGATCAGGGTTTGCGCTTAAAACTGAACAGTTTAGTTTGTGAAAAAACACGGCAAACCCCCTTGAGGGAGTGATCCCCAAATTCACAAGTTCGTGTTAGTCTGTTGCAGTTCCTCAAACAAAGGTGAATGCGGAACGAGTGTGAGTTGACGAATTGAATCTCCCAAGATTCGGGTTTTTAACCCAGCATTAAAATCTTTAGCTGTTCAGTTCCTAAACACGAATTGCAAGACTTAATGCTTCCGATTCAGGAGATCTCAACCAGTGTAAAGCTTCAACTCGATCAACCAGCAGTTTTGAGAATAGACTTATGAAGCATCAATTTTGGAGCGGTCTTACAGCAGTTCTTCTTCTGCCGATTTTAAGCATAAGCTCCTCTAGCCACGCTGAATCAACCTCAGCGTTTAACCTTAATCCCTCAGTCAATGAAGGAGAACGTTTAAATCCTCCCAATTTTGTACCCTCAATTCCATTAAAAACACCCTCTGAAGAGATCATCCTATCTGCGACCCAAACTGAACCTGCCGACGTGGTGAAAGTTGGAGAATATCAATCCCAACAAACGACTACAGCCTTTTTACCCGAAACGGTTGCCAAAATCAAAGCTCATGAAGTGAATCAAGAACAAGCGGCAACCCTTTACATTAGGAATATTCCAGTCCTGACCTTTATCCAAAATGCGAACTTTGATCCCAAAGCTAGAACAGCCCCGACGCTTCAACCGATAAAAGTGGGATCTTATTCTAACCGGGCTGACCTGCCGAATCCTAAAACTTCTGCAACGCAATCTGCCATCGCCACTGACCCCGTTTCCCGTGCCACTGCCGTTGCAGCCGAAATTAATCAACTGATTCGCAATAACTTTGATGCCACGACGATTCAAGTTCGATGGGATGAACAACGCCAGCGTTATGTAATTGAAGCAGCTGGTAAAGAACTGGTCGCCATTGATTCACAAACTATTTTGCCGGATACGACCAATGACAAAGCAACGGATGCTTTACAAGCGACTAATCGCATTCGACGCCAAATCGGCAATGCTCCCCCTTTAAATGCAATTGAAGGTTTACCCAAGCCATCTGTTTCAGAGGTCGCCACTGGGTTTTTCTTCAAACGAATCGTGGGTTGGGCATCTTGGTATGGCCCTGGTTTTGATGGAAATCAAACGGCTAATGGAGAAACCTTTAATCAATACGATTTAACAGCCGCCCATCCTTCTTTACCCTTTGGCACAGTCGTACGAGTCACCAATCAAGATAATGGTCAATCCGTTGTAGTACGGATTAATGATCGTGGCCCCTATGCGGGTGGTCGGGTGCTTGATTTATCGAAAGGTGCGGCTCAAGCCATTGGCATGATTAGCAGTGGAGTCGCCCCTGTGCAAATTGATGTCTTGACTCCGAATCAGTAATAGCAGGGAACAGGGAACAGGGAACAGGGAACAGGGAGGAAAAGATTTCTCTGCAAACGGTTTTAGATTCAGTCTATGTCCTAACATCCCAGGCGAGACTGCTATATCAGTGATCACTTATCAGTGTCGGAGTTGGCTATTAACTGTTCATTGTTGATTGATAATTGATAACTGAGTAGAGGCGGGGAGAACCCTGCCCCTACAATTGATAATTGATTACTGATAACTGATTTATGATTCGTCTGTTGACTAGCGTTGCGGCTCTACGGTGTTATCTTCGGGGCTACCGAACCCAAAACCCTGACAAGTTAGTGGGTTTGGTTCCCACTATGGGAGGTTTGCATTTAGGGCATCTGAGTTTAATTCAACGGGCGAGAGCAGAAAATTCGTTAGTTGTGGTGAGTATTTTCGTCAATCCCATACAGTTTGGCCCCCAAGAGGATTTCCAAAAATATCCTCGTGCTTTAGAGGCGGATTTGCAACAGTGTGAACAGGCGGGGGTTGATGTGGTTTTTGCTCCCGAAGTGGAGGAAATGTATCCTTCCTCAATGCAAACGATGGTGATTCCCCCAGCATCGATGATGTCGGGGTTGTGCGGAAAATCTCGACCCGGACATTTTCAAGGGGTGGCGACGGTTGTGGCTAAATTATTCAATTTGGTGCAACCGGATCGCGCTTATTTTGGTCAAAAAGATGCTCAACAAATTGCGATTATTCAACGTTTGGTTCAGGATTTAAACTGGCCGATTGAGATAATTCCCTGTCCGATTATTCGAGAACCGTCGGGACTGGCTTATAGTTCTCGCAATCAATATTTAACAGATGAGGAAAAACGGCAAGCAACGGTTTTGTATCGAGCTTTGCGTCGAGGTGAACAACAATTTCAACAAGGCTGTAAAACGGCTACGGATATTAAACAAATTGTACAAACTGAATTAGAAACTGAACCTGGGGTACAAGTTCAATATATTGAGTTAGTTGAACCGGAGACATTAATTCCGTTGAGTAACCTGGAAACGACGGGGTTATTAGCCGTTGCAGCCCGTGTGGGGACAACTCGGTTAATTGATAATTTGATTTTGCGTCATCGTCAACCGATTATCGCCATTGATGGGCCAGCCGGAGCCGGGAAATCGACGGTAACGCGCAAAATTGCCGAGGCGTTAGGGTTGTTGTATTTGGATACGGGGGCGATGTATCGGGCGGTGACAAGGTGGGTGCTTCAGTCGGGAATTAAGATTGATGATGAACCTGCGATCGCCGAAATTGTGAGTCAATGCCAAATTGAATTAATTCCCGATGGGGAACAACCGAGAACGGTGATTAATAGCCAGGATGTAACGGAGGCGATTCGATCCTTGGAGGTCACGGCGAATGTATCTGCGATCGCGTCTCAATGGGCGGTTCGTCAAGCGTTAGTCAAACAGCAACAAGCGTTTGGTCGTCAAGGGGGAATTGTGGCTGAAGGTCGGGATATTGGAACAACGGTATTTCCCGATGCTGAATTGAAAATTTTCTTAACTGCATCCGTACAAGAACGGGCAAAACGGCGATTATTAGAACTGCACGCTAAAGGCCAAACAGAGATCACTCAAGAACAACTCGAACAAGATATTGCCCAACGGGATCAACTGGATAGTAATCGAGCTATTTCTCCTTTACGAAAAGCGGTTGATGCTGTTGAAGTTGAAACGGATAATTTAACGATTGATCAAGTGATTCAACGGATTGTTCGTTTATATCATGAAACAATTATCAACAAAAGCTAACGTTTTGATCAAAGTATCTTCCGGTTAGCGTCCTTATGAATTAGCATTTGAGAGGTATTCTCGCTCAACCCTCAAAATGTAGAAGATCACGTTTGTCATCAGGGTCTTGACTTTTTATTAAAAATATGGATCTCTAAGCTCTGATTTGCTCGGTGGATTAGTCAACCTTTGAGATGCAGTGTGATCGATTTCAATCCTATAATTTATTTCGGTGTAAAGGAGTAATCTCGTGGCCCAGTATAGTCCTCTATTGCGACAACAGAAAGTTGCTTTATTTGCTCTGATAGCAGCTAGTGCTAGTTTTGCTGTGGGTGTGATGTTACCCGTTAATTTGAGGATGGATCGATCCACTCAACAAAGCCTTTCCGTGAAGTCTTTACCCCATCAAAGGATTGTTCCTAATATTTCTGAAAAACCTC
>NZ_JBJUDF010000162.1:0-13487 GCF_046067725.1 Planktothrix sp. | reverse complement strand
ACCATCTTCGGAAACCGTATAAGGCAAATCAGGGTGTTTGGCATCCATGAGCTAAGACATCTATTAGGCTGTAGATGAATTATAACATGGGGAAGTTCATCTTTCCACTTGGCTCAGGATTGTCTCAATTGAGAGTTTCCCTGAATTAGAGGGGTTTTCGATTCACGTTACCGTGAAAAGCCGCTATGAATTTAACGGTTAATCATTTTGAAAATATCAGCCGATCCCGGCATTAACATTCGGGAGGCTAAATTGTAGAAATAGATGAAGCCATTGTAGAAGTAAAGTCCTTCTAACATATAATCGGCTAACAGAGAAATAAAGTAATTTTCGGGGTTGGGATTATCAATATATGTTTGATAAATCCCGGCGATAAATTCACAGCGATCGCGTAAAACTTCATCTGTTCTCCAAAAATCATAGACAAAATTTCTTCGATCCGATGGAATAATTGTTTCAATCATGTATTGATACATTGTGTTCAGTTAGGTTCGCTAATCCTAACCCGCTTTATTCAAGCTGCCATAAGTCACCTTATGGATCAGACTATATCTTCAACCCATTGGGTTGCTCCCCATTTCGAGCCGCTTGGCTCTACGCCTTTTGGCTAGTCGTTGAACTTTTGACCAATCCAACTTCTTGACATAAATCACCGATAACAAGACGGGTTATGAGCTACGCTATTAATTAGCGAAAATGCAGTTGTCTTGTTTAATTCACTGTGCTTTTCACAAAGAAAATTATAGATTTCAGTCCATGAACAGTCATCCAGCAACATTGTCGCAATAGACTTGATTGTAGAATCAGGGTATTTACGACTTTGTAGTCCTAGCTGTACTGCATGAATTATATTTTCTTGATGAGAAACTATTTCAAGATTGGATAAATGATTATTTAACTTATTCCCGTCAATATGATTGATCTCAAATACCGAATCGTCATACTGTCCACGATAAGTTGCATAAACTAGAATATGGACAGCAATCGTTCGTTTCTCAAGATGATCCATTTGTCGAAAATAATAAGTAAATCGAGCATAACCAATAGAATCACAAACAGGATTAATGATTTTTTTGTGGCAAAATTTAAGATTTCTCCTGCCTCATTAATATAATATTGTTTGGTTTCTAAATGGCTTATATGCCGAAAACTTTTTCCATTATATTCAACAAACTCAAAATCCATTTCTTCATAATTGTCACTGACCCACATCAAGTTTTCAAGAGAAACATTGAGATTGTTACCATCCAAGTAAACTAACTTAGTGGCATTTTGGGGTTTGGGTAAATAAGCCGCAGCAACAATTTCTGAAACCAAATATAGTTTTCTTGAAAGCGATACACGAACACAGCCTTTCGTGTGCTGTTTCAATAATTTATCTCCTTTGAAAACTTGTCCATCAGGAGTGACACTATATTCGGGATTAAAGGGAATAGGCTTTTTCATTTTTGGTCACTTAGCTGCTGATTGTCTCTATCGTATATTTTAGAATATTCGAGTGAGATTTTCCAGCAATTAAAGGAGTGATCGATCGCCATTACTGACGAAAGGAGCTATCAATTAACTCTGATTGTGCATTGCTTCTTGAGAAGTTTGTTCTGCCATACACAGACTAATTTCTGGAGCCGTTACACAACTTTTTAGATGTGGAATATTGCAAGTTTGTACCGAATCAAGGAATGTTAAATAGCTTAAAATTCCATCAAATGCCCAGCGTTCATCGGGAGTTAAATTAACATAATCAACGACATCCTGAGTAATATCTAATTTTTCGGGTACCCAGTTAGAGTCGATGGTAATGTTGCCATTAACCATCTCTCCTCCGAAACCGTGCATGAGACTTTCACCTCACACGGCTACTCAATACACTTACTGAAATATCAGACTTCCTGACTAGATTGTTTATCCAATCTTGTCTTCTGATGATGGCAATGGCGATGAAGGGCTTGAAGATTTTTATATTCATCTTTTCCGCCTTGTGATTTAGGTGTAATATGGTCAATTTCAATCACATCTTCATCATAAAAATAATGTCCGCAATGGTTACATTTTCCCTTTTGGTACTTTAAGATTTTTGCTAATCTTTGAGGTACATTCGGGTGTTTACCTAGTTTGGCGCGACCGTATACCCAATCTCCGTCATAAGGACTTTTATCACCCTTGACTTTGTTGTAAACTAAAGGATTGCTTGTGGTTTCAAAGTCCACATGGAAAAATAATTTAGCTTCATTGGATGTAAATACCCAATTTCTTTTGCCATCTTTTCTCCAATATTTTCTTGAAGCCTTTCCTATGGTTTTACATCGTTTCTTAGCCCATCTTCTAAGTTTTAGGTAAGTCAAATTATCTTGCTTTTTAAAGATTCCTAATGTTTGAGCATCGGAAAATGAATAATAGCGACTCCATCCGATAATTACAGGATTTAATTCTTTAATTAAGACGGATTGGGGACTACTTTCATGTCTAAGGATAATTGACTTGATTTTTTCTTGATGAGCTTTGAGATTGTCTTGGGTTGGAGTGAGGTAGGTTTTAAACTCAACCTTTTTATTCCCGGCTTTATGTTGATGATATTTACCAACTCTGTACTGTTGTACATGATAGCCAAGGAAATCAAATCCCGCTTTTCCATCAGAAGATAAATCCGCCTCTAAACTATGGGAAATACGGGTTTTTTCAGGCTTGAGTCCTAAGCCAATGTCACTGAGCCACTCAGTAATGATTTCTTGGCACTTCTCGATGACAAACTTTTCCTTATGGAGAACTAGAAAATCATCAGCATATCGGATAAATCCCAATGAACTTACCCTTCTTTCTTTGCTTTTTACAAGCCATCTGTTCTGCGTCTGATTCCAGTCCTTTAGAGGAACAGTTTTGATGTATTCGTTCAGTCGTTCCTCTAATCCATGAAGGGCGATATTAGCCAACAAAGGTGATATGACTCCCCCTTGTGGTGTTCCTTCAATGGTTTCATGAAATTGTTTGTTATCAAGAACTCCAGATTTCAGCCAAGCTCTAATTTGATGCTTGACTTTACCTTTTACGCCAAGTTTATCGAGTAATTTTTGATGGTCAATTTTGTCAAAACATTTAGCGATATCTGCATCTAGTACATATTTAGCTTCATGTTTTAAGTGATTTTTAATTTGACACATCGCATCGTGACATGAGCTTCCTGGTCTAAAGCCATAGCTATTAGGTTCAAATTTTGCTTCCCATTCAGGCTCTAGGGCTAATTTAACCAATGCTTGTACTGCACGGTCGTACATTGTGGGTATTCCCAATGGACGTTTTTCTTTTTGATTCCTTTTGGGTATCCATACTCTTTTTGTTGGTTTGGCTTTCCCTGTAATCTGAAGTCGTCCTGCAAGGTGTAAACGAGCTTTTGGGGACAAAGATTTAACTCCATCCACTCCTGCCGTTTTCTTCCCTTGATTATCTTGAGTAACCCGTCGTACCGCTAAGACTCGGCTTGACCATGACCTCATGAGTGTTCTCTGAAGCTTGCGGACTTTTTTGACATCGCCATCTCGTGAAGCTGCGTAGATTCGTTTTTGTAAGCGGAAAACATATCTCTCGACTTTATGCCAATCGATATTTCTCCATTCCTCACTATTAGGTTTAATTTCCGAATGTGAATTAGACATTTAACCTACTACTTCCAAAATCTAGCTATCAGCATATTGCGAGATACGTCTGCTTATCTCGGACATTACTCCATCCCTTTTCAGGCATTCCATGTTAATTCATGGTGAGAAGACTGCTTCTTATCCCATCCTTCCCAATTTCAGCCTAGTTTCCTAGATTTTTCGTCTTGATTGACTTCTTAATATTTCGACCTGATATTAAGAGCTTGAAACTGGGTTATCTCGTTCCTTTGTATTCATTGATTTGAACGTTTTAGGGTGTACCTTTCCACCGGAGGTATGAGAAGTGCAAATCCAGAAAACTTCGATATCGGATTTCTCTACTCTTGTCGGTTATTTCCGACGCAGGGCGTGTCCAGAACACAAGCTTATATTCCCTGCTGCGCGATAACGATGGCTCAACGGTACTTCGTTTGTTCTACCCATGACGTTCCTGCCACTTCTTAACTGTTTTCAGCAATTATCAGTCTTGAAACTGTCCCCGCTTTACTAAATTGATAATCAGTCACCTTAGTAGGGGCTATCCTCCATGGATATGTCAGGGCGTTTCCTCTTGCACTGAGAGGCTAGGACTTGCTTAAGATAAGCTCACCTAGATGAATACAAAAGTTATTCCTAAATTCTTCAGGAACTAACCGTCCCGATGCCTTATTCCGCAAGGATTTGAGCATCTTTAGGTTAAACGAGTCACACGAAATTTTCGCGCATTTGTTTATACAAACCGACAGCCCAGGAATAACGCACATCGTTTAAGTCGGGTAAGGTTCGAGCGTCACCGCTCTCCCCTCCCCTAAGAACCGTGCGTGACTATTACTAATCACACGGCTCAAGCCTTACTTCAAGCCTTCAAACTTGGTTTTACTGTGTACCTGCTTATGGCACGCAATGTGCAGGTGCATCAGGTTTTCGGTGTCGTCCGTTCCACCTTCTGCAACAGGTACTATATGATGGGTTTCGATATTTTCACCATTGAATAGGTGTTCTCCGCAAACGGTGCATTTCCATCCTTGTTTTTTGGCTATTTGTTCATATTTAGAACCTTTTGCCCAGTATTTCTTGCCGTTGTTTGTGTTGCGGTTCTCCCAATATTCTTTAAGGTTAGGGTCATCTGGACTGCTATTGCTTTTGATTTTTATGTGTCTTTCTATGGGTGTACTACTGATGTCATATAGGATATAGGTTTTTTCCTTTCCTTTCCTACCAGTCCCTTGACACATAAATGTCCAATCTTTCCCTTTTAACCGGGTGAAGTATTTCTTTTTAACCCATTCTGTTGATTTGGCATGATGCCTACGCCGCGCCCATGTCCAAAGGTATTGCCATACTCTATGTGAGATATAATCAAAGACTTCCTTACTAACTACACCTCTATAGTAGTTAGCAAAGCCCCGGAGAATTGGATTTAACTTCTTGATGACTTCTTCTTGAGTCGAAGCTTTCATCATTGATATGGTTTCCCCTATTTTCTGACAAAAAGCTAAGACCTTTTCTTTCTGAGGTTTGATTAATAGTTTGCCTTTATAGCGACGCACGTTAAACCCCAAGAAATTGAATCCGTCCTCTATGTGTACTATCCTTGTTTTCTCCTCGCTAATATTAAGTCCTCTTTCTGCTAACCATTGCTTAATCAGGATTAGCACTTTTTCTAGTGTCTCTTTATCCCTTGATGTTATTACAAAGTCATCTGCATATCGAATGACACCTAGAGTAGTCCTAGTTTTATGTTGATAGACCTTACCAGTTTTCTTGTTTACATTGTCATGGTATTGATAGACTGGTAGGCTTTCAATTACTTCCTCTAATCCGTGTAATCCAATGTTAGCCAGTAGTGGACTTATAACACCTCCTTGCGGAGTACCTGTATGGGTGGGATTGTGGACACAATCATAGACGAATCCTGCTTTCAACCATTCTTTAATTAGTTCCTTTTTGGGAAATGAATTAATCATATTCAGAATGGATTCATGGGCAATGTTATCGAAAAATCCTTCAATATCCGCGTCCAGAATATAAGAGTCTGTCTCTCTGCTGTTTTTCACGCTTAATCTTTGGAAACATTGAGCGATAGCATCCTGACAGCTTCTTCCGGGTCTGAATCCGTATGAATTAGGCTCAAACACCGCTTCCCATTCGGGTTCTAGTGAGTTTTTGACTATTGCCTGTGCGACTCTATCCTTTACGGTGGGAATTCCGAGAGGACGTTTCTTGCCATTTGCTTTGGGGATATACACCCGTCTTGTGGCTTTTGCTTTTGGCATCTTCCATTCTTGGACAAGTTTTACTCGCTGTGCGGGTGTATTTACAACCTCCTTATCTATTCCCGCAGTTTTCTTTCCGGTGTTAACCTGAGTAATTTGTCTGACACTTAGCAATAGGTTGGCGTAGTTTCTGATTAACAGTTTTTGCAGCCGTCGTAGCTGCTTCCACTGACCAAGTTTTCGGGCACGGAAAATTCTTTGACGTAAATTCCTAACAATCTTGTGGGCTTTCTTCCAATTTACTTGGCTCCAGTCCTCTAGTTGTCCGTTGACTCCATTTATCAGTTTTGCTGACATCTAACTTTTATCTCCGTTTGGTTTCTTTGTCATTGTCTTTTCCGTATAAGACCCAAGAGAAGTCTGCTATTCCTTTCGGTCAGGGGCAAATTTAGAACCCCTATCCCTCTTATTACCAGAGGGCTTTCGCTTTTTCTCTCATCCTTTACCCTCCAAAGGATTCCGCCTTTCTTACGATTGGCCTACTTAGTTTTTCGACCTCGACTAAGACTTTGTAGGGCTTATCCTGTTGTATCGTTTGAATTTTCTCGATGGGTTAGGGCGGCTGTCTTTACTGCGGGAGGGGTTTTGTTTCCACGTCTAAATAAATGCAGTATATTTAGACCACCTCCTTACCATTTTGGTTAGAGCCTATCAGGGTAATTTGGCTCCTCAAACTATCACGCAGCATAATCAACAACTTAGACCCTGTTCGTCCTTCCCATCTTTTCCCTCTAGCTCCTTGACCGCTTAACCCTAGCAGCTTCAGGCTACATTTAGGACGTGCATTCCCACCATTTCATTACTTACTTTGGTAGTCGTCGGACTCTTGCGAGTCTTTTCTACGAGGGCTAGGGGTGGAAATCCCTAGAGGACTTCGCAGTCCCAGTTCAAACGACCAGTTCAGGTCGCACCTGCATTAAATTCGTGGTTTCCCCAAACCAAATTGAACGATGAGCAATATCATCATTCCCATCGGGGTTAAAAATCGGATTAACGGGCATTTTTTTAGGTTGTTGATGCCCATTGCTATCCATTAGGGATGATGAAAAGAAGTCTAAGGTCATACTTGCAAAATAGAGTAGTGCCAGATTACTTTATAGCAAAAAATAGCTAATCGTGGGTTACTCTCACTTTTTTTCAAGTTATTGTAAATTTTTACTTCGCTTATATTTAACTTATTAAACTCACATTAATTACGGATAACGAATAACTAACACCTTTGTCCCACAATCTAGGTTTAATTTTTGTTGAGCATTGCCACCATTGAGTGCAATTTCTACCCAATGATGAGAGCCAACTAATGCTATAAATTGACCTGATGGTACGTCTCCATAGGTTTGACCGCTTGGAATCAGACAGGACAAATCTGATAGAATTTGGGGTTGATCCTGCCATCTTTTTTTATCCTTTTTAGAACATTTTCTAGCGGATTTTTTCTTTTTTGGCTTTTTATCTTTTTTCTTTTTCTGTTTATTAATTCCTACATACCATTTTTGACCAGCAACCGCTTTCCCAGGAATATTGGTGACTAAATTTCCAAATCCATCAATATATTGAATACATCCTTCTATTCCAAAATCGGTGATCTGATAGGGCGGTAAAGATAACTTGACTAAGGTTTTTGGGTCAATGAAGGTTCCTAATTGCTCGAGGGAAATACCTGATGCTAAATGAGCACCAACAGCAGCAAAGATATCTCGACCCTGAAAGGTGGTACTCGGTTGATTAGTCCGCCAATATTGAGGATGATTTAATTCAATGGCAGTTATTTCAGATTGTTCTAAACCCTGAGAATTATGATTAATATTAGAATTCAGAACAGGTTCTAATATTCCGGTTAATAACCCATTATCTGGCCCGACAAAATAATGATTTTTATAGTGAATGATGATCGCCCTGCGTTGAGTTCCTACACCGGGATCAACCACTGCAATATGAACGGTTTTTTCGGGAAAATAGGAATAAGCATTCATCAAAGAAAACCGACCCGCCGCAATATTTTGAGCCGGGATTTCATGGGTTAAGTCAATAATATTAATATGAGGATTAATTTGATTAATGACTCCTTTCATAACACCGACATAAATATCTTTTAAACCAAAATCTGTTAAAAGTGTTATGATGGGATGAACTTTTATATTCATTGAATAAAAATTAAAATGAACAGTCAATGGGAAAATTTTCTCAAAAATTTGGGAAACTGGCAAGGGTTTTTCACTGAGTTCTCGCCCCAAGAAGAACGAATCAGAGAGATTCCTAGTCATCTTACCCTGGAAAGTTTGAATCAGGATCAAACAGTAAGCCTGACCCTAAAATGATCTTATCCTAATACAGAGAAAGAATCGGTTTTAGGATAAAATGCAAGAATCAGCAATTGATTTCTGAACCGAAAACTAGAAATGAGTCAAATAATAGATAGACAACTGAACGAATTTATAGAAAAATCTCGGTTACTAACAGGGCAAATCATTCAAGAAAGAGAGCCTTGGAATACAGAAGTTACAGCACAAGCCATCAGACATTTTGCTTATGGGATTAGCGACGATAATCCCCTATGGCTCGACCCCGATTATGCCCGCAAGAGTGATTATGGCAGTCTCGTTGCGCCCCCCACTTTTTTAACTTCAGTATTATACCCATCACTGCATGGATATCCAATGAAAATACCGATGTCCAATTTAATTGGAGAACTAGAATATGAGTGGTTTGTCCCAATTTTAGAAGGAGATTCCTTAAATCCATCTGCGAAACAAACAGGGGTTTACGAGTCTAAAGATCGTCAAAATCGTCCCTTGGTTTGTATCCTTTCAGAAACAAGCTACTGGAATCAAAAGCAAGAATTAGTCGGTCAAGCTAAGAGTAACTTAGTGTGGGCTGCACGCACAGAAAACGATCTTTTAGTCAATCGTTCAATTTACCAATATTCCGAGGAAGAATTGGCAGAAATTGGCAAAGCTTTAGAGCAGGAAAGTCGAAGGGGCGATCGCATTTTATGGGGAGAAGATTTAGAGATTGGTACTCAACTTCCCCCCCTAGTGCGTGGCCCCTTAACGGTGGGTGATTTGATTTGTTGGCAAGCTGCAATTGGCCCGTCTTATCGTCCTGGGGCTTTAGGGTATCACGATCTTCTCAAAGCTCCTCATACTGCGGTTCAAAATCCGATCACAGGCTGGTCAATTAAACATTCTCAACACCATGAGGATTTTCTCTTAGCAAAACAACGGGGAATGCCCGCCCCCTTTGATAATGGGGTGATGCGCTTTGCTTGGCTGTCTCCGTTGCTAACGAATTGGATGGGCGATCGCGGACGACTTAAACGCTTATCGGTACAAATGATCGCTCCAGTTTTATATGGAGATACCATTTGGTATCAAGGAACAGTTATTAAAAAAACAGCGTGTGAATTAGGAATTTTAGCCCAAGTCAAAATTACAGGTACAAATCAACTGGGAGAATTAACGACTACAGGAGAAGCAGAAGTTTTACTTGCTTGTCGGACGCCTGAAGACAGTTTGGTTGAGTTTATTGTTGCTAATTCTTATCCAGAAGAACCTTGTTTTCATCAATTCATTGAAGCCCAAGTTGAACGAAGACCGACTGCGATCGCCCTAATTGATTCTCACCGACAACTCACTTATCGAGAGTTCAATCAGCAAGCTAACCAACTGGCTCATTATCTTCAGCAATTTAATCTCAAACCTAATACTTTAATTGGAATTTGTTTAGACCGCTCTTGCGAATTTGTGATCGCGATTCTTGCCATCCTGAAAGCAGGTAGCGGTTATTTACCCCTAGATCCTGACTATCCGGCAGAGCGTTTAGCATTTATGTTAAAAGATGCCCAAGTTCCGGTTGTGATCACTCGTAAAGAACTCAGAAAAAACCTTCCAGAGTCAGATATCAAGTTTATTGATCTCGACTCAAACCCGTTAGAAATTGCCCAGCAAAGTTTAGAAAATCCAGCCAATGCAGTTAGTTCTAATGATCTAGCTTATGCAATCTATACATCTGGCTCCACAGGTCAACCGAAAGCCGTTTGCATTCCCCATTATAGCTTATCTTCTTATCTACAATCAATTGTTTTGCCTTTAGGAATTGAACCCAGCGATCAATATTTACATACGGCTTCTTTTGCCTTTTCAGCCGGGGTAAGGCAAACGCTTTTACCCTTATTTGTAGGAGCAACATTAATCATTGCTGATCGCGAACAGAGACAAGATCCTGTACAGCTTTTCCAACTGATTAAAAATGCCAAAGTTACCATTTGGGATACGGTGCCGACCATCTGGCGATTCTGTATCGATTTTTTGCAAGAAATAGATAGTAATGTCAGATTAAATTTACTGAATAATTCCTTACGATTAATTTTAGTGACCGGAGAACCTTTAGCTTGGAATATTCCCCAAGATTGGCGTTACCAAATCCAACATCATGCCCAAATGATTAATTTGTATTCCCAATCTGAAACAACGGGAACTGTAAGTTATTATATCATTCCTGAAGCGTTTCAAGATCAAACCGGAATTGTCCCTTTAGGAAAGCCGATTGAAGATGTAACAATTTTATTACTCGATGAAGATTTAAAACCCGTACCCGAAGGAGAAATCGGTGAACTATGTGTAGCTGGAAAACGTCAAGTATGCAGTTATCTTAATCGTCCAGAATTAACGGCAAATAAATTTATTCTTAACCCCTTTGAAGGAATAACTCACCTTTATAAAACAGGGGATTTAGCTCGTTATTCACCAGAGGGAGTATTAGAGTTTGTTGGTCGGAGCGATCGCCGAATTAAAATCAGAGGATTTCGAGTTGAACTAGAAGGAATAGAAGCAACTTTAAATCAGCATCCAGATGTCAAAGAAACGGTGGTTATTGCTAGGGATGATTTACCGAAAGATAATAACTTAGTCGCTTACGTTGCGACTAACCACCATTCTTTAAATCCAGCAGAATCGAATCAAATTCAAGAACAAATTCGCAATTTTATCGCACAAAAACTACCCGAATATGCTGTACCCAACTTTATTGTATTATTAGATCATTTGCCCCGAAATCCTAACGGTAAATTAGAGCGACGTCATCTACCTTCTCCCAAATCATTAACGAGTCAAAACAGTAACTTTATTGCGCCGCGCGATGAATTAGAATTAGAATTAACCCAGATTTGGGAAAGTATTTTAGACACTCAACCAATTGGCATCCAAGATAACTTTTTTTCTTTGGGAGGTCATTCTCTTTTAGCCGTTCGTTTGTTTGCTAAAATTGAGCAAATCTTTAACCACAATTTACCCCTATCTATTCTTTTTAATGCTCCTACGATTGAGCAACTCGCTCATCTTTTGCGTCAGGAAGGATGGTCAACCGCTTGGTCATCGTTAGTTGCAATTAAACCCAACGGATCAAGACCTCCTTTATTCTGCATTCATGGCGTAGGTGGCAATATTTTATCTTATCGAAATTTAGCCAATTATCTCCCTTCAGATTTACCCGTTTATGGGTTACAAGCGGTAGGGTTAGATGGCAAACAACCTTATTTAACTACAATTGAAGCTATGGCGGAACATTATCTCACAGAAATTCAGTCGGTTCAACCGCAAGGCCCTTACTTTTTATTAGCGCATTCTTTTGGGGGAAAAGTCATTTTTGAAATGGCACACCAACTTTATCAACAAGGTCAAAATATTGCCTTATTAGCTTTGTTAGATTCGTCTTCCCCGGAAGAAAAGTTTATTCCTGTTTCTCCAGCCGAAGAACAGCAGCGCAAAGAAAAATTTATGAGTCAATTACCTCCTTGGTCACAAGAACCGGGAATTTTACCTTTAATTGAAGTTTTATACCAAGCAAAACGCCGATATGAAGCCAAGCTTTATCCGGGTAAAGTGGTTTATTTTAAAGCTAAAGAAGAACAGTCAAGAAAGACCGATCTATTTATCTCGAACTGGCGAAAGTTTGCGAAAGAAGGCTTAGACTATTATGAAGTTAGTGGAGATCATTGGTCTATGCTTGAAGAACCTCACGTTCAAGATTTAGCTAAACAAATAGAATTGTATTTGGCTATGAATTTTTCTTAAAATCCAAGATGGAATTCGTTTAGAAGCGAAAACCGAGACATTATTAAAAAGTATTTGGCATGACTCAAACCTCCCTGGCTCAAACGGAAAATAGCATTCAAATTATCAGCCTTGCCAAGAGTAGCGTGATCGCTTTAACTTTACAATTGGCAGGTGTGACTCTGGCTTACCTGGTTCAAGTCTTTCTCGCTCGCTGGATGGGAAAAACTGAATATGGGATTTACGAATATGTGATCACTTGGTCTTTGTTATTAGCCGTACCTGCCAGCCTGGGTTTGCCTAGGGCTGTTGTTCGTTTTATTAATGAATACCGCGTCAAGCAGGAGTGGGGACTTCTGCGAGGACTGGTACTGGGTAGTTGGCAACTCACCATAGGGATGGGTTTGTTTTTGGGTGTGTTGGGTACAGGATTAATTTTCCTCGTCAACCATTACTATCAATTTTCTTATGCTCCGGTTTTACTGATTGGTATTTGGTTAGTTCCCTTACAAGGGTTAGTTTTATTGCAAGAAGATCTAGCCCGGGGAGCAGAAAATATTATCCTCGCTTACACTCCCACGAAAGTAATTTGGCCGATGCTCGTACTGTTTGGGGGGTTTTTTCTCTGGCATGATCAGCATATTCTTGGCAGCATTTCGATGACTGAGATAGCCTTGGGGACACTGTTAGGAATTATCGCCCTACAAGCTGGTCTGGTCTGGTTCAAATTTCATGGTGATATTGTTGCTACCGACCCCATTTATACTCCTAAAGCTTGGTTAAAAGTTTCCCTACCTCTCCTGCTTTATCGCGCCTTCCGAGAACTTCTGGTGCAAACGGATATTTTAATGTTGGGTTCATTTGTTGGCGCTGCTGCGGTTGGTATCTATAGTCCGGCTTCCAAAACGGCTTTGTGGGTGAGTTTTGTGTTGCAAGCCATTAATATTGTCGTTGCACCTGCTTTTGCCATTCTCCACACCCAAGGTGAGCGGGCTGAATTACAAAAGGTCATTTCTATCGTTACGGTTTGGATTTTCTGGTCGTCAATTGCTATTGGAGTCACCTTAATGATTTTTGCCAAACCCCTCCTGGCAATTTTTGGCCCGGAATTTACCGAAGCTCATTGGGCTTTAAAAATTCTGGTTATCGGACAATTGGTTAATGCTTTATCGGGTTCGGTGGGCAATTTACTTTCAATGACCGGCTATCAAAATCAATTAATGTTAGTTTCGGGTTGTACTGCTTTAATTAATCTGGTTTTAAATGCAATTGCTATTCCTTTGTGGGGCACTGTGGGAGCGGCTTTAACCACTGCTCTTACCCTCAGTATTTGGAATGTCTGGCTGGCGATGATCGTGATTCGTAATTTAGAAGTTAATCCTACTGTTTTTTCAAATTTGGGACTTGGGACAAATCAGAGTCGTGTTTCCCGTTGAGTAAGCGGCAAAGGAATTGTTATTGAATAAAATCCCTCTATTATTAAGGGAAGTTAGGGAGAGGGGGGAATTCGGGTGCGATCGCCTATTTTATAT
>NZ_JBJUDF010000161.1:0-8347 GCF_046067725.1 Planktothrix sp. | reverse complement strand
TGATATTGAACGTTTTACAATTCATCTACTAACATTACGAGATATATTTGAAGAAAACCAAACCTTTAAAGATGCTGTTAATGACTTACCTCCTTTGCGGGAACTCAATCGGGAAGTATGGAACATTATGCAATAATAGATTAAAGGAAAAGATAATTTTATCACTCTGTTTTAGCTTTATTTTAATGAGATTAAAGAAACTAAAAATTATGGACAACTAGCCATTCTAAGCAATACTTACCCCTTGAGATTAAAACTTTTCTTCCCCTCAAATTTATTGCGATGAGCGTTCTGCTATTCGTAATTTAGCTGAACGAGAACGGGGATTTTGATTGAGTTCATCCGGTTGAGGTTGAATCGGTTTTTTGGTTAAAACTTGTAAAATTGGAGAATCTTTGAACCGATGTTTAACAATTCTATCTTCTAAACTATGAAAACTAATAATCCCAATTCGACCGCCAGGTTTTAACCAATTTTGAGCTTGATCTAAAAATTTTTCTAAACAAGTTAACTCTTGATTAACCGCAATTCTTAAGGCTTGAAAGACACGGGTAGCCGGGTGAATGCGTCCGTGACGATAACTCCCAGGAACACAATTAGCGATCGCATCTGCTAATTCTGTTGTGGTTTGAAAAGGTCGTTTTTCAATAATTCGTTTGGCAATTCGTCTGGACAATCGTTCTTCCCCATAATGATAAAAAATATCCGCTAATTCCTTCTCATCCCAATGATTAATAATCTCTGCCGCCGTTAAGGATTGTTGTTGATTCATTCGCATATCTAAAGGAGCCGTATGACGAAAACTAAACCCCCGTTCAGGCTGATCAAACTGATAGGAACTCACCCCTAAATCCGCAATAATACCATCAAATTGTTTCCCTTTAGGTTGATATTGAGCAAAATTCCCTTGCCAAAATTGCACTCTTTCTAATAGAGAAGGTTCCGTTTGTTCAAATTTAACACGAGCGGCTGCGATCGCATCTGAATCTTGATCAATTGCAGTCAGTCTAACATTTTCTGCCGCTTGTAACAATAACAAACTATGTCCGCCACCGCCAACGGTCGCATCCAAGTATTCTCCCCCCGGACGAATTTCTAACCCAGCGATTAATTCTCGACTCAGTACAGGAATATGGACAAAAGCCGTTTGAGTTTGTGCTTCTAATGCTTCGATTTCAGACAATGTAATCATTCCTATAGATTAATTCTTATTTAGCTTACCGCTAAGATTGAGATTAATGTCAATTCAGGATCAATTTTATCAAAAAATCAAACAAGGTTTACAAAAAACTTGGGTTAATGATTACCCATGACTCCTTCAAAGTTGAGTCTGGAGATCAAGAGATCAGAATCAGCTTTTTTAAATTTCGAGTTGAAAACCCTAAGAATTCAGAGTTTTATAAAGTTGATTGAAGTATTTTTCTACCTCTGGAGCTTTAGCAGTAAACTTAATATAAAATGAATCCAAATTTAAAAAATATTTCTACTACTACCCCCCACTGTTATTGAACCCAGTCCCAAAACATATTCAGTTAGGGTGCGTGTCTTCTGGGTTTTAGCCGTTGACCCCTGACTCTTGCACCCTAACTCATTAGGAGTGGTGGCGATCGCCTCTTCATTATTTAGGGTAGAACCGTCCCCTAAGTCATTCTTGTTGTTGAGATTTTGGGTTTTATTGGCACTGAAGGAACTTAAAACCGGGTGAGGGAAAACCCCACTCTGAGAATGTCTCCAAAACGACTCCAAAATTTTTGGAGACATTGCGTAGACATTTGAAAGAAAAATTAGAGGCTGGAAGGCTTGGATTTTAACGGGTGTGGAGGGACTCGAACCCCCGACTGACGACTTAGAAGGTCAACTATCAAAAAAGCTTAAAAAGCTTCATTTGCAATGGTTTATATTGGTTTTAATATCTCTGCCTTGACGCATTACTACACTTTTCCTACACTTTAACACTAGATAGAGTGATATCAGAGCTACATAATTATGATTGAGTCAACTTATCATCCGAGAGGTTTGGCAAGGGTAGAAAAGGACAGAAATCGTCTCAGAATTCGTTTACCGAAGACAGTCTTGAACGGAAAAGATAAAACCTTCAGTTTGGGCTTATCAGCTAACAGCCCTAGAGACTGGAACAAAGCTCAAGAAATTTGTGATTTGATTAATACCGACATCCGCTTAGATTTGTTTGACCCGACTCTTGAGCGATATCTACCGCAGTACAAAACTTCTAAATACTTAGAGAAGGTAAAAAACCTATTTCCTGACATTTCCTTGATGGAACTGTGGCAGAAATACATGGAATATAAAACCCCAACTTGGAAGCCATCAACTTTACACCATCGTCAACGGTGTATTACTCCATTAATTAAAAAATCAGGGGTTTCTTCGCCTTATGATGCGTTAGAATTGCGTCAAAAATTAATTAACATAACCTCTGATGGTTACGTCAAAAAGACTCTACAGCAAGTTAATGCGGCTTTCAAATGGGGTATTAAACATAAATTAGTCAGAGGAACTAACCCCTATGATGGGATGGCTTCTGAGTTTAAAGAAAACTATGAAAAAGAGGAACCTAAACCGAATGCTTTTTCTAATGAAGAAAAATTAGCAATTTTAGAAGCTTTTCAAAATCATAAAATTCGGGGGAATTCCTATAAGCGATATTACCCCTTGGTTAAATTCTGGTTTCTTACTGGCTGCCGTCCAAGTGAAGGTATTGGCTTGAAGTGGGAAAATATCAAAGCTTCTTCTATTGAGTTTACAGAATCTATTACCACTGTCGGAGGGAAACCAACATACAGTGACAAAAGTAAAAATAATAAAACCCGTCTTTTCCCCATGAATCAGGAGTTACGGGGGTTTTTAGACTCTATTAAGCCAGAACAATACAACCCCACAGATTTAGTTTTTCCCAGTCCTGATGGCAAGCCAATCAACTATGGTAATTTTTCCCAACGGGCTTGGGATTCCGTTGTAGACCCCATTTCTAAACGCAATACAACCCCCTATTCTTGCCGGGACACATTCATTACAGAACAGGTTAATAAAGGGGTTCCTCCTGCTCTTGTTGCTAAATGGTGCGACACGAGTGTCGGAATGATTGAGCGTCATTACTATGACAACTCAGTCGCCCATATTTTGCCAATGTAATCTAATCAAATAAAGATATCTGATCACCGTCGGGTTCTGTGGGTTTAGGCGTGGGGTCAGATAGTCCTAACTCAGTCGGGGTAATTCCCAATTTGGGTAAAAACTTAGAGAAAAACTTCTCTTGTTTGGGGTGTTGCTTCAGGACTAACTCAGCCAGACGAACTTGAGCAGGTGTTAGTTTTTGCCACTCCATCAAAAATGCTTCTTTTGTCTTCCAGACCAGAATTTGATGAAAGGTTCCCTTAATTAAACTGACAACTTGCCGTTCTCTTTGGGTAAGATTTTCGCCATTCTGAATCTTCCTGAGAGATTCTAAATCCTTCCGAGTCTCAGATGGTTCTGTCTTAGAGATGGGTTCCGACGGCGGGAGATTTTCGGGTTCTGTTTGGGGAACTTCTACGGGTTGAGTTTCTGGATATTTATCGGCAGTGAAATTTTTTAGTGATATAGCACCTGAACCGACACCATCGCTATAAACCTTATCCAGAGGGAGTTCTGAACCGTCACCTGAACCGTCACCCGAACCGTCACCCGATTGATTTTGTTTTTCTAAGCTGTAATCGTGAGTTGGAATATGATCATCTTGCCCTGAAACACGAAGTCGCAAACCCTTGATAAATCTACCCGTTTTTGTCTTAGCAAATTGAACATCCCAACCTAGTATGACTTGGCATAACTCCAGTAAGTCAGGGCTAAAGTTTTTATGAGATTTGGAACTGTTACCACTTTGTAGGCTGTGTTTGCAGTAAGAACCAAACAGAGTTACAGGTTCAACCTCGTTAGCTTCATTGCGATCACTGCCAATTGGGGTTGAGGCAGTCGGATCTAAAATCACGCAGTAGTTGAGCCAATCCGCTAAGGAATCTTCTCTCATCCGTGACTCCCAAGCTTGTAACTTCAACTCTGGAATATCCGCTAACCCTTTGATGGTTCTTTCTACAAACGAATCATCCAGACTTAATAAATAGTTAGTGAATGCGGCTAACTCCGGTTGAAATTCAGTAGTCAGGTCACGGCGTTGATTATCTGAGACTCGTGCATTCATGGGGACTTGAATAATACGACGGTTTAACCCTGATGAATTATCTCCAGCAAAAATCGGGAAGTTAGACATCACTAAAACCATGCCGTCATAACGGAACTGAAACGCCTTTTTCCCTTTCTCTTCACCCCTAATATAGTCACCCCCCGTTAAGGATTTAAACTTGCCTAAAGCCTTAGTTCCTTTGTCTTCATCCCAGAATAAAATCAAGCGTTTCCGGTAGGCATTAGCTGACTCAAATCGGTTAGTACAGAAGTTTTCTAAAGTCGGTGAAAATACATTTTCCTGTCCAATTAAGTCTACTAATAACCGTCCATAAGTACCTTTGCCGCTTCCTCCGATTCCGATTAAATGCAGGAACTTTTGTAAGTCGGCTCTACCCTTCAAAACCGCATTGGCAAAACAGCAGAGAATATTCTTGATTTTTTCATTGCTATTGGTGACAAAATCTAACCATTCACTAATTCCAGTCCAGTCGGTAGCGGTGCTGTTATGTTTTCTCGGAAGTGACCACGTTAAGCGGTATCCAGGGTTATGTCGTAACAGTTTACCCGTGCTAATTTCTAGCACTCCATTCTCAAAAGGTAGAACTTCTTTCGGGCTACGTTCTAACCATTTGCGCTGCATAATTTGAGGTTCAGTTCTTAGGTGTTTAACGACATTAGTTACATAACTGTAGGAGCCGTAACCTGTGACCCCTTTACTGTCTAAAACTTGCTTAACAAATGCTTCTATAAATTCGTCAGTTTCAGGACTCCAAACCCCCGGAGATTCTGCCTCATATCTCATCCAGGTTGTTGTCTCATTATTGAATGCTAATTTGTCAGCATAATCTTCAGCAATTTCTTTGGCAATTTTATCAGCCGGGGGTTTTTTGCTGGTTTTTGAATTGTTACCGGAGTCTTTAAACTGTTGCTCCCATTTCTCAATAGTTTCAGCACGAGCTAAAACATCTGATTTAAACTTATCAGACCCATTCATAAGGATATAGTCGTCAATTCCTTTGCCCTCGTCTTCCGTCCATAAACCCGTGATGGAATGAACAGGAATCTTAAATAATGACAACTGATAAGCTAATTTCCGTTGTGCATCCGTCACGCCTTTTTTGGTTGCACAGTCGGCATCAAACCCGATTATAAACCCAAAACCCGCACGGGCGAGTTTTTCTAATGTTGGGACAAGATAGCGGCGTTTTTGAGGGTCTTTTTCTCCAGAGGTTAAACCCATTTCAACCCCTAGCGCGGTGACAGTCGGAACACCGTAAGAGGTCAATGAGATAGCCTTAAAGAACCCCTCAGTCAATACAATACAGGGATGACCGTCTATCTGGTAACACTTGGCTTTAAGAGCTTCTAAATCATCCCAGAAGCGATCATCATCAGGATGACATGGCAACATCACATCATAGCCGTCATAGTCCTTGCAAGAGCGGTATTTTGGTTTCCCTTTTCCTTCCTCTCCCCAGGGGTTGTCGGGTTTAAATTGCTTCTGAAATCCGTGACCCCTAAGCAGGATGCCGTCCGAATGGGAGGTGTAGCCTAAATATTCTGATGCGGTCTTGGCGTCTACACTCTCACAATTGGCTTCTACCCATCTAAGGTCTAACCCGCGCTTTTGGGTTAACTCTTTGAGATGTTTGGGGTTTAGTGTACGGTTTTGTTGTGTGGATTGGGGAGTTTGCGCTATAATAGTATTCATGTTTCTCAATACCTTTGTTAATCGTCATTCCTGATTCAATTACCCAGGAGTGGCGATGCTGCTTTTTAATGGGTAAAAGAATAGAAATTGAATGAATAAATAAACAAGTTGACGGCTCGTCTACTCGCCTTTGGTTAATAGTTATGTAGATATTTTCCTAGTCCCAAAAGTCAAGATAAACTAACTGCATTGTTTCTCCAATAAACTCTATTAAACGTCCCCAGTCCCGTTCAGATGATCCGGCTCTTACGTGTTCATGGCTTTATCGCTTTTTAATAGCTCTATAGTACAAAAAATTTTGCACTAAGACAATCCATATTTTTTTAGAACATTAACAAGACTCATCCTGACTTTGTGAGCTATCATTGTAAATAGCGGGCAAGCGGTGAATATACATCCTCAGAAGCCCTGATACCGTTATCCCTTTTTTCGCTGCATAGCGCTTAAGTTTTAACAATTCGGCATCATTAACCTTTAAAACGACTCTGTTGTACCGGGGTTGTTTTTTCATGTTGAGATGTAAAAATGAACTGTTACACCTTTATTACACCACTGTTTTTTAATGTTGGTGAAATTCTCGTCACATCTCTCAAAAGCGACTGCAAATCCTTAAACATTTCGGTGGGAGTATTTTTTAAAATCCTTCTGAATTCGTCAAAATTTTGTATCACCTTGACAACGTGGGCTTTTTAGAAAGGGGTACAACAAAGTGCAACCCTTTCTAAATTTCACCTTAAAATCTCTCGGAACTTCCGGTGAGCTTGACCCAAGCTTTCAGCAAACTGTGTCATCCGTTCCCTGTCCCATTCCGCTAGAAATAGGTTGAGGAGAAACAGACAGTTTTCTACCTGGACATCAGGGGGAGTCTTATCCTCATCCGTAGAAGCCACAACAACGAGATGGTAATACCGAAGTAATTGTTCTGATTCATCTGCTAGAGTAAGTAAGTCTTTGCTGATGGTTTCAAGGGTTTCTCTATCAAGACAAATCATGGTTTTGTCTGGTTTCATGGCACATTAAAGAGTCTCAGAAGGTTGGAAGGTTAGGTAAATTTTGCTATCGTTGGCTCTTGGGGGATAACAAGGATGAACAACCGAAGATTCAACGAAACGGTAGCCATCATTAATCATTAGTTTTGTTAGCCTTTCTGCGACAGCTTTAATTTGATTTTTGTCATGTAAAATCCGAATTTTGATGACCTGACTAGGTGGATCGTTTTGTTCTTCAGGGGAATAGACCCATTGAGATAAACTAGAAGCCCAATAATAACCCTTATCCTGTAGATGGTTGTACAGTTCATCACCAGATAGATGAGTAAATTCGGAGTCAATCTCCAATGCTTTGACATATTTTAAAGTTTTGCGACTCATAAGTTAGTCTTCCTCCAAACCGAGATAGGATTTAATATCATTTAAAATGATTTTACCCTCTGCATAACGTCTCCCCTTGAATCCCATGACATCTTTAATAATGTCGGAATCTTTTAAGCCGTTTTCTAATGCTTCTAAGACGGGTTCCATAAAAAGTTCCAGGTTCCGTTCCCGTTCCGTTTCCTTAGAGAGTTCCTGTAACTCGGAACTTTTGGAACTTTCGGAACTTTTTGGGAACTGCCGATGAACGCTAGGGTCTGAGAGTTCCACGTCGGAACTTTCTGGAAACTCAGTAACGGGGGTTAAACTGGCTTGACGTTCGGTTAAAACGAATTGTGCAATCGCTGAATTAGTCCCTTGAGCTAAGAATAAATCACTGGCTATTGTGTGCTTAAATTCAGCCATTTCTCGTTTATTCATTGCGTCAATTTTGGGCTTCATTTTCCCTAGTTTGTTGGAAAAATACAAGGAACTAGAACCGACCACAATGGCGTAACCGATAGAGCTAAAACGAAAGAACTTATGCCATCCGTTTGACTCTGGGTTACGGGTCAAGAACGGGGTAACAAACCAGATAGGAACTGCTGTGGCTAGAGCAAGAATGTTGATGCCGTGTAACAGTTTCCAATTCTGTTTGATGGCTTCTGAATGAGAAACCGGGTTAATCACCGTGACCATTGAATTAGTCCTCCAACGAGTAAGGCAATGGCAAAACCCACAACGATTAAGCTAGTAAAAATCCAGTCCTGCGTCTCTGGGTTCCGAGTGAAATAGATGACGGTTCCGGCAATTCCTAACCCCAGTGATAATAATAGAGAAATCCAAAAGGCGGGCTCTCTCAAGTCTTGAATTAAACGAGCCAACAAAGAGGCAAGGGAAGCACTACTCGCTATTAGTAAAAAGAAGCCAATTATACGGTAAAATTGAATCATTGACGATTTCCTCATGTTTTAACCCGTGCCGTTTTGACACGGGTTATTGTTTTAGAGTTGACCCATTAAAGCGTTAATAGCTTGGTCAGCTTGTTGAGCAGATTGTTCTAATCCTTGACCGAGTTTGGCGTATTCAGGACGTAAACTATGCA
>NZ_JBJUDF010000160.1:0-2905 GCF_046067725.1 Planktothrix sp. | reverse complement strand
ATACAATTTCTTTTTCTTTCATCACTTTACCCAAAATCAAAAGGGCAAGCACTTTAGCACTCACCCCTTGTATTAATGACCCTCATCTTCACCTCCTAAGCAGCAAACAAATATTTCAGTTCGGGAATTTCACCCGCCCGTTTCCATCCGGTTCCCTCTGACCAAATTGGAGTTGCAGACGTTACACCTTTGGTAATTAACTGATTTTCAGCCACAGGTTCAACTTTCTCTCCACTCAAACTAATGTGCCAGGTTCGGCTAACCATCTCGGCAGGTGGCGGCGGTGGGACTGGTGCTGGTGGTGTGATTAAATCTTGGGGTGGTGGGGGTGGCGCAGATAATGCAGTATTTGATGCAGTATTTAATCCTTGTCCCTTGTCCCTGGCCCCTCGTCCCTCAACTTCATCCTGAATCATTTTCTCGAAGCTATCATAGAATTTGAATCGAGGTTTAGTTCGGGGTTTAGCGATAATCACTTCCCCGGTGCGTGGATTCCGAGCTTGTCGTTCACCCAGTTCTTTCGGATAAAATACGCCAAAGTCAGAAACTTTAACTTCATTACCTGCCCGTAACTCTAACTGAATAAACTTAATGAAACCGTCAATTACTCCTTTAACGGTCTGTTCAGAAAATCCAGTTGTTTGTTCAATGTAAGTTGTATCCATTGTTCATTCAAAAGTCTTAATTCTGATTCGATTGTAATAGATTTATCTCCAATAATCAACTATTTAAACTCTAAAAAGTCTTGAATTTGTTCTTCACTCAGAGACAGGTCAAAGAGATAAACTCGTGTAGTTTTATCTTCACCTGTTCTTTTCCTTGGATATTTATCATTTTCATAAGCAGCGCCATAGATTTTCATTCGTTTTGTCCAACCCGGAAGAACATAAGCATGAGATTTATCTCCAATCATTCCTAAGTGATGGAATCCAATTTGAGTTTGAGCACCATCCCATTTCATCTCTAAAGCCAAGTATTTCTTCCCTTGAGATTCAGTCATATAGGCTCTGACGTCAACCTCCTGACCCTTCCAAGGTGCGCGACGGGGAGTTGCCCATTTACCATATTGAATCGCATAAACGGTTAAAACTTTTGCTTCTTCTAATTTGGTATTATTTAATTCACCAATAATTTCATCAGCAAACAACAGAAACACTAACCCGGCTGTTCCAGTATGAGCAGTATGACTCACCCGCCAATAAGCCGCTGCCCAAGATTCTCCCGAATAAAAACTACCATCTCGTTTCGGAAGTTTAAGCAGTTCATCTCGTCGTAACCTTGCATTCTCAGCAACGGCTTTAATTAATCTATCATCACCATCATTTTGTTCTCGATGAGCAATGGCTTTACCCATCTCTTCCCGGTAACTATCTCGATGTTGAGTTGCTAACTGCATCTGATAACCATCAACTTGTACATTGGAAAACAGAACATTTTGATAAGCTTGGGGACTGCTATCTTCTTTAAGGTCAGGACTGCGCCAATAACTATTAACCAATTGGACAATTCGAGTTACGGTATCAGTTAAATAGTTATTCACAAAGCAAGGACGGGTTAAATAACAATCATCGGATTTCAAATCAGCTAACCATTTAACATCGCCTTCAACAGCATCTAGGAAATTTCTAACAATATCTAATCCTTCTGTATTATTAGGATAAGCCGATTTTAAACTATCAACAGCAATTTGTAATTCTTGGGAAAGGAAATCAATAATTCGCATCTCGCCTTCCTTGGGAATATTGAGAACTTTATCCTCGGCTCTGACTGCCCTAGCTCTACCTAATAGAGATGCTACAACTCCTGTTAGATCATTCATAGAATTAATGGCAATCTGCTGAAAACTACCTGTTAATGGAACTTTGGGAAACTTTTTAACAGTTGGTGGTGAAGTGAAATTAGCGATCGCATTCCTAACATTCGGATAAACATTACTCTTAATTAATTGGACAAAATCACCATCGGTATCTCTTCCTAATTCTAACAATAATTCACGAGTAGCGGCTAATACTCCAGGGTCATTGACAAACATTCCTTCATGTTTATTTTGCCATAACTGCACATCTCCCCAATGTCTCATAGGATTACAAAACACAATATATTCACCTTGATTAAATGATTTCGAACAGAAAGCTTTAGGACTATATTGCATTTTACCATCGGGTAACTTCACCTGATATCGTTCAAAATACTGATCAGGCATACACATCACAGAATAGAATCGAACTCCGGCTGCTTTAGCCAAATTCTTCCACATTTCTCGACATCTTTCTTTAACTTTCTTGACAATATAAGGATGTAATAATAATAAACCATTTCTATCAGCTTGAATCACACGGGCGGCAATGTTAGCATATTCAGCTTCAGCATCAGGATTATCATCAAGGTCTGCTAATTCTTCTTCAGCTTCTTGTAAATCTACTCGCATAATTTCAGCAAGATTCTGAATTGAATTAAATGCACCTGCTAAATTCTGACATTTCTCCTCAAGCTTAGTGATAATGCCATCTTCTTCTAAAGTAGAGAAATCAAACCATTGCCACAACATCCAACCCGGTTTTGCTCTCCGTTCTTCAGCTTCATGAACAACACCAACTAAAATTTTACCTTCATAATTGCCTAATGGTGGCTTATTTCCTTTCAAAGAACTGAGGGGAATAACTAAATCAAATTCAGTATCATCTAATGCAGGATTATAAGCAACAGTTCCCTTCGCCACCCATTCATTTCTTAAAGCCGCTCTAAATTGTAATCCAATCGGTTGTTGTTCATCAATTGGAACTGGTGGATCTAAATCTTTAGGATAAGCCTCTAATAATGCCATTAAACTGCTACTGGCTTTAGCATGACAATCTCCGGTATCCCAATGGATATTATTTGTAGGATCATCTTGAGGAGAACCATC